>JAGVEG010000036.1 GCA_020058355.1 Candidatus Berkelbacteria bacterium | reverse complement strand
GGTATTGAAGCCCCTTACTGCCAAGGTATGGTTAATCAGGTCTACGTCAAGCAAAAAGACGCAGTACGTCCTTTTATGACAGCATACTCCAACAAGTGTATGGCTGCAGATCCACTGATCTGGTGGGATGCGATGATCACACAACTTGAAGGAGAGGCTTTACCAGCCGGCTTAGTTCTTCTTACTGGGCCAGGTAGAACTTCTGTCGATCATGACATCTTAAATACAGGTATTCTCCATATTGTGGTTATTGATTCTGGTGGTGAGATAGCCTTAAGCTCTTTGCCACCGATGGAGCAGAATATGGCAAGTTTCATTCTAAGAGGATCTTACCCTACCATCCACAACCCTAGAAGTGGGAACTTCTTTGAGAAAAGGCCTGAAGCACTTGCTGAAGAAATACGACAACTCTTTGAAATAAAGTAGCGTCTCTCGTAAAGCACCGTGATCCCCCCAAGGGTCACGGTGTCTTCTTTTACTACTAACCAACTAGCTCAGAGATCTTAAAACCACAACGCCCGTACCGCCCGCTCCTTAAACGTCAGCTCAGCGTGTCCGGAGCTGCCGCAACTCGCAGGGTCACTACTCCCGTTTGCCTCGTGGGCACCGCGCTCTAAAGAGCGTGCCCATTGCTGTACTTCAGAAACTGGCGCGTCACCAATGCTAATAACAAGCTGGTCTTCGTCGCCGATTGTGTCGTTCATGGGGGTGCGGACTTCGCTACCATTTAAGAGAAAGCGCACGGGCTTGTTGGTGTAGAGTGTATTGGTGTCAGTCACCACTACCTGAGGAGTGATGTTCCAGCCAAGATTGCTGAAGAAATGGCTCCAGGTAACGCCAGAAGCATGTACATGCACAGAGCTGCCATTCTGTTCGTGAAGATGAACACGCTGACGAGCAGTCATCTCTTCGGGGTTCGCTGCGCAGTTACTGACATCTTCCATGAACTTAGGACCTGAGAAATCAACCTGTTTCCCATCAATAAACACCGCCATATCTGCATGGTAATGGATGTGGTTCGGGTGCGGCTGTACGGCAACTCGCAAGAGAAAAACAATAATGAGTGTGGCTAGTACGCCACCACCAACAAGGAGAAACGGGGAATGGGTGGTATTTCGCATAAAAGCACCCTACACTAGAAGATATATGGTGCAATCACTTGAACAGCTTGTAGTGCAGGTGATCGAGGCAGGTGCCTCTGATCTTATTCTTATGGTAGGTGAGCCACCAATTATGAAGCAGGGTGGTAAAGTAGTCCGACTAACTACGGCGGCACCACTTGCGGCCGCTGCGGTGGAGGGTTATCTAGCCTCACTGGCAACTCCTGAGCAGATCAAGCGCTTCCAGCAAGACCGTCAGTTAGACCTTGCCTACATGAATGCTGAGGGTGAGCGCTTCCGCGTAAACGTCTTTTTCCAGAGAAATCTCCCAAGCCTTGTCCTTCGACATATCCCCGCAAAAATCCGTTCACTTGCAGAGCTTGGCCTTCCACCAATTTTCTCAGAACTCATTCAGCATGATTCTGGATTGGTACTATTGGTTGGTCCAACAGGTTCGGGAAAGAGTACTACCATGGCCGCCATGGTGCGTCAGGTTAATGAAACCCAAGAGCGTCACATCATTACGCTCGAGGATCCTATTGAGTACATGCACCACAGCATGCGCTCAATCATCCAGCAGCGCGAGGTGGGTATGGATGTCCATAGCTTTGCTGAAGGTCTCCGCGTTGCCTTGCGCGAAGCGCCCGATGTTATCTTGCTTGGCGAGATGCGCGACTACGAAAGTACTGCGGCCGCAATCACCGTTGCCGAGACCGGCCACTTGGTCCTTTCTACTATCCATGCCAACTCTGCCACCCAAACCCCAGACCGTATTATTGATATGTTCCCTGAGGGAGCGAAGACCCAAACCCGCCTACAACTTGCCGACCTCTTGATTGCAGTGGTAAGCCAGCGTCTGGTTCCGCGGATTGATGGTGGCCTTGAGGTGGTCTGTGAGGTTATGATTGCCAATACCGCAGTGCGAAACGCCATCCGCGGAGCAAATACAAATCAGCTTCCCAACATTATTCAAACCGGAAAGGGTGAGGGGATGCAGCTACTTGATGATGAGTTGGTCCGCCGCGTACAGTCCTCTACTATCCAGCCTGAGGTTGCACTCCAGTATGCCAATGACCCCGTAATGATGAGAAGGCAGTTGTACGGGTATTAGTATGAGAAATAAAAAATGGCCCTGGGGGTCATTTTTCATAGGGTTATCTTTTTCTAAACGGAATGATGCTCGTGAGGTCAAAAGTCTCTAGGTCGTTACCATCGGTAATGACAATAGGGTCATCGGAGAGGGTTGTAGTGGTTGAGCTTGTTGGGAAGGCAGCCTGGATTTTATCCTCTAGGTACTTCGCGCCATCATTACTGAGGATCTCAGCGGCGCTTGGGGTGGGAATGGAGGCGGGGACGCCGTATTGGTTGGTACCGTTTGTGACGAGGGTGATACCAATCATCTCGCCGGCAATTGCTTGTTTTGGAACCTCGAGAGAGAACTGCTGAGAAAGCAGGGTGTGGTCTCGTTGGTGGATGAGGACGTCACCAGAAAGGGTAAAGCGCGGCAGCTCTTCAAGCGAAAAATCGCGGAGGTCAGAACTTGGATTGGCGGCCAGGAGATCGGTGCGAAGCGTGCTTAGCCGTTCGCTAGTCAGTTGAATACGGTAACGCGCAGCGGGTATGCCGTCGGTGCGCTCAATGCCTTGGTCGCTAACCACTTCATTCAAAAAGGCAACGATAACTTCCTTCTCCTTCTCGGTAAGTTGCTCAAAGGG
>JAGVEG010000052.1 GCA_020058355.1 Candidatus Berkelbacteria bacterium | reverse complement strand
CGTAAATGATCACATTCGTGACCATGATAGGACGCCAGTGATGTACCAACGTCTTCAGATTTCCTCGGCGAATCGCCGAGGATCTTCCTATAGGAAGAAAGGCTGCAATCGCTTGGGATTATAGAATCACAACCAGCGCACATGGCAAGGTCTGAATTGAAACAACTTACTAGAAAGTAGCAACGGTAACACCAGCTTTCTTCGCAGCCTGTATGAGCGCTGTATCAAGTGTACAGAGTATGCCTTTAAGATCGATTGCTAAGATGAGATAGCCAACATCATAGGCTGTCAAGCCATGTTTCTTTGCAGCCGCTGCTAGTGCGAGAGATGACTGATAATGGGTCTGCTGTGAGCCAATGGAGAATGTGAGTTCTGGATTCAGTTCAATTAACTCATTCTCGGTAAGTGCATCCTTTTTGAGTTGACCAAGCAGAACATTGCCCACCTCAGCATGCCAGTGATACGGGGCATGTGCTTCGGGGTGATCAATCAGTAGCTGCTCAATCTTCTCACAGCCTGGCTCCGAGAGGAGGTAGGCAATGGCCGCACTGGCATCAAGAATAAGTGGTACGGAACTATGAACGACGGCCTTCATGGATGGCGGCTATAATTCCTGCGGTACCGAGTGGTTGGACACCACGTGCTTTTCGTGCTGCTGCAACGGCTTGAATTGCTCGCTTGCGCACTGCAAATTGGTGCTCTCGTGTTAGGGGAGAGAAAATGCCAATTTCTTTGCCGTGCAGCGTAATAGCAAAACTCTCGCCCTGTTGTACGCGCTGGGCGATTGCAGAAGCATGTGTTTTGAGCTCATAAATTCCTATTTGCGTCATGTATTAATATTAGACTAGTTACACCGACTAGTCAATAAATCTAATGAGAAAATCCCAGACCTTTTTGGGTTTAGTCTGGGATTTTTGAAGTAGGTTTATTATTCCCCCTGCGGCAACCACAACCGCAGTACTGCCACTAACCGGCCAAGCGCGGCGCGGATATCCTGCTCTGAGCGGCCATATGCCTTGCTCAGATCGGCAAGGCTCATGCCACCGACTACATGGCGCACAAGTAGGGTTCGCTGGAGTGGGGTAAGATCTTGCTCAATACTCTTAATCAGTCCCTCACTTTCAGTAACGAGGAGCAGTGTACGAAGTGAGCCAATGTGGGCGGCAATTTGGTCATCGCTGCCATAGTCGGGAGTAACGCCACCAAGGGCGTCACCGTGGTCGCGGAAGAACTGGCTAATGGTTTGGCTAATTGTCTGGTCAACAGCTAACTGTTGCTGCACTTCGGGAAGGGTGGCCGTATCCTTTAGTGATCCCCAGAGTGCCAATTTAAGATCGGCAAAGAGGAGTGCGAGCTCCTCTTTTGTCATAAAATTGGTGTACTCACCAGCGCGCTCAGCAGCAAGCTCCTGGGCGGCGTTCCAGCTAAACGAAGCGGGGCGGGGGATTACGTCGGGATCCATGGGATTATTCTACGGCGGGGCCGGGAAGATGTACACCAAACGACGAAGCGCTTACAATAGTTCTATGAACTCAACATCTCGCATGTTTGCTCGTGTGGCACGTCGCACGTCGGTTGCCTCGGGCACCTCACCCGCTTTTATCGGTGCCTGTAGTATTGTCGTAGTTTGGGCACTGCTCGGTAAGGCGTTTAATTACTCGGATACCTGGCAATTGGTGATCAACACGGGTACAACAATCATTACGTTCTTAATGGTCTTCCTGATTCAGAATGCTCAGAATCATGACAGCCGAGCACTGCATCTGAAGTTGGATGAGATTATCCGCTCACTCCGCATTGCTGATAACAAATTCATCGATCTCGAGAACTCATCTGACGAAAAGCTTGATGAAATCCATCAACATCTTGAGATTCAGATTAAAGAAGTCAAGCATCATCGCGCCCGCCGTGCTCGGGGAAAGCACGCCCATCTTAGTAAGAAATAGCATGAGTCACATGTTCGTAGATCCCGCACTCCAAGCACTTGAGCCATGGATGCGGCGTGTTGGTGCCCTAAACTCGGCGATTGCTCTGCAGGGATGGGACCAAGAAACGGGGCTCCCAACCGGAGCGGGTGATGCCCGCGCTGCGGTGATGGCCGAGCTTGCCGGATTACAGCATGAGCTCGCCACCGATCCTGTGGCGGGAGAGCAGCTTGCTGCACTTGATACAACCAACCTTACTCCTGAAGAATCAGCGGCTGTCCGTGAACTACGAGCCGACTATCAGCAGGCGACGGCCCTTGGTGTGGCCTTTGCCACCAAGCTTGGTCATGCCACTTCGCGTGGGCAGCAGCAGTGGACGGCTGCGCGTGCCGAAAGGTCATTTGAGAAGTTTCTTCCTGCACTCAGTGAGATTATTATGCTCAAGCAAGAAGAGGGGTTACGTCGTGCCAAGCAGGGACAGACACCATATGATGCACTACTCAATCTGTTTGAGGCAGGACTTACCGCGACAGATTTTCAGGGAATTGTGACGCCCATCGTTACCGAGCTTTCGCCGGTTGTGCAGTCCGTGAAACAGGGATCTGGCAATCAGCTGGAAGGAGTGTATCCGAGTGATCGCCAGAAACTGCTTGCTGAGCACGTGGTGCGTCAGCTTGGGTATCCTGCAGAATACGGCCGGACTGATCTTAGTGCCCATCCTTTTTCAACCACCATTCACGCCCACGATTCACGGATTACTATTCGCATGGCGGAGGGTGATATCTGGAACTGTCTTGGTGCAGCTATCCACGAGACAGGTCATGCCCTCTACGAACTTGGGCTGCCACAAGACAAGATCATCTCGCCACTGGGGCAGGCAGCTTCAACGGCGGTACATGAGTCGCAATCACGCCTCTACGAGAATCTTGTCGGAAGAAGTGTTCCGTTTTGGCAGTGGCTCCAGCCCGAGATCCAGCAGCAATTCCCTGGGTCGGCCTATGCCACACAAACACCTGAGGCAATTGTCCGAGCCCTCAACACCGTTACTGCCGATCCGATCCGTGTTGTGTCTGACGAGGTTACCTACCCACTGCACATTGCCCTTCGCTTTGAGCTAGAGCAGCAACTGATCGCTGGCACCCTGCGGCCTGATCAGTTGCGAGATGCGTGGAACGACCGCTTCACCCAATTGTTTGGCTACGCGCCAAAAGATGATGCTGAAGGAGTGCTGCAGGACATCCACTGGTCAATGGGGGCTTTTGGCTACTTCCCAACCTATTTGCTCGGCACTATCTATAGTAGTGAGTTGTGGAGCGTGATTCAGCACCAGCTCTCAAGCTGGGAGAGTGATTGGTCAGCGGGTAATTTTGAGCCACTGCTCAAGTGGTTGCGCGAGCATATTCATCAGTACGGTCGTCAGTTTGCTCCTCGCGCACTTATTGAACAAACCATCGGACGAAAGGTATCAAGTCAGGCGTTTCTGGACCACCTGATTCATGACTACCGTTTACGCTAGGCTCGTCTTAGCCAAGGAGTGTTGCAAAGGCAATCATCGCAAAGGCTGCAAGTGCGGCAATGCCGTATGACTTGCTTGTCCCAATCTCTTCCTTTGCCTCCGGTAAAAGGTCTTTAAAAGTGAGCCACAACATTGCTCCAGCGGCAAATCCCAGGCCGTAGGGGAGTACTTTTGCAAAGTGTGCAGCAAATAAGAATGCAGGCACTCCGGCAATGAGCTGGGGAATGCTTGAGAAAATGCTCCACCATACACAGCGCCATGCAGAGGTGCCACGAGGATAGAGTACCAGCGAGATCGCCAACCCTTCAGGAATATTGTGAACTGCCAATGAGAGGGCAATCAAAATACCAAAGGCAAGGGTGTTAGCAAACGAAAAGCCAATACTCACTCCTTCAGCAAAGGAGTGAACCGTAAGGGTTGCCACCACCAAGATCATTTTCCGTAGGTTTGCTGACTGAGCAATATCAGTCACATGCGGCGGATGCCAGCGATCAAAGATCTTATCTGAGCCAATAATCATGCCAGCACCAAGGATGGCACCAATAACTGTTTGCATAATTCCAGCCCCAAAACCACCACCCAAAAGCTCAATTGAGGCACCAATCATGAGTCCCGCAGCCAGGGCATTCCCAATGCCGAGCCAGTTTCCAGAAACTTTCTTTACAAAGAAAAAAGGAACTGCGCCAAGGCCGGTGGCAAGTACCGTGAGGGCCGTATACCAGGTAACTGTCCAAAGCATGCTAAAAAATCTACAGAGAATCGTACGCCCACCAGCGTATCAGGCTAAACCTCGACGGTCTAGTCGTCTATCACCTCTTCCATCTCTTATCCTGTGTATCCTTCTTGGGTGGGTCCTGGTTACCTATGAGCAGAAATTTGCCCCAGTAACACCGACGGCAGAAAAAGCCACCGTCATCTCCGTAGTAGATGGAGACACCTTTCTGGCTGAGGTAGGTGGGAAGCAGTACAAAGTGCGGCTCCAAGGGGTAGATACGCCCGAGACTGTTGATCCCGATCGGCCAGTCGGGTGCTTTGGCAACGAGGCCTCAGACTTCACTAAAGGCCTCATACAGCCCGGAACACAGCTTACCCTTACATCGGATCCCTACACCGCAACAACGGACACCTACGGCCGTCTGCTGCGCTATGTGAACCTGTCTGGTGGTGAGGACCTCGGCAGTCTTTTACTGGAGGGTGGTTATGCGCGTGAGTACACCTTCAAGGGCGAATCGTATCTCTACCAGGAGCAGTACCAAGAGCTGGAAGAGCAAGCTCGCATCCAAGAAAGGGGATTGTGGGGGATGTGTAGTAAGTAGCTGGGGCGGTATGGAAGAGAAATATTGGGCAAAGAAGCTTTATGCTGAGCTGCAAGCAGAGCCGGTCTACTGCGTATGCCTTGGGCGCTGTATTATCTTTTCGCGCATAGGGTGGGAACATCTTTCCTCTGGTTCTGCTGCCCGAAAAAGAAATCACCAAGACTTTTTAAGAAGGGTACCACTGTTGAAATACTTGCGTGAGCGCCTTGCTTGTGAAGTATTTACTGTGAAAGAAGAGATTGCCAAGGGAGAAGAATATGTTGTTTTAGAGAGTAATGATTTGAGAATTATTCTGCGTGAAACCACAAAAGGGGAGCTTCATTTCTTGTCGATAATGCCCATATACAAAAAAGAACGTCTCAGGCTTAGGTAAAAACCCGGCCTCATCAGGAGAAAACTCCTTCGTTCTTCCCCTTAATTTAACAGGGAAAATCGCCATTTTGTCAATCGGGTGCTTTAGTCCGTAAATGAAGAGTCTCTCACACTCACTGAGGAGGATTGTACGTTGATGTGTAGTAAACTCACGAACAGTCATTGACGTGGATTATGGGGTGTGCAATAAAGACAAAAAATACAAAGGACAACAAACAGAAATGACAGTAAGTGAATTACAACTCTACCTTCTTGCAGGAATTTCAGAGCTTAGAAAATTTATTGACGAGCGCGCTAAAGAGTCCGCAGAAGCTCACGGTGCAGATCCGGCAAATGCAGATTCTTACAATGGAAAGCAGATCCTTTCTGCAAACGATCATGTCCCTGATCTCGAGCATGACCTTGGTCCGGGCACCCTTCTCGAAGTAGTTTTTTGGATCCCTGCGATCGATACTACGTCAGAGCACTGGATAGTGCAGCTCACTGAGGCTGCAGAGTACCCGTTCTGCCTGCTCCTTGCCTTTCGTGGTAGGGGCGTTGAGGTTCATTATGTAAACGCAAAGGAGTGGGGCCGGTGGAATACAGGATTCCAAGAATTCTTAGTCACATTCCCCAAAGATGGGGAAGAGATTACCTGCAATGACGCTCTTGAGTTCATCGCTAAGTGGTGGTCGTGGTGCCATGAGCGTCTCTCACAAAAACCCCCTGCGTAACTTCGCAGGGGGTGATTTTTTTTGTTAGTCCCAGTTCAGGCTGCCAGAGCTCTGATACTCGGTAACGCGCGTCTCGAAGAAGTTCTTTTCCTTCTTGAGGTCGATGATCTCGCTCATCCAAGGGAAAGGATTCTCGTCCTTGTACTGAATATCGAGGCCAATACGCTCCAGGCGGCGGTCAGCCACATAGCGGACATACTGCTTCACGGCGTCGGCGTTGAGGCCAAGAATACCCTTAGGAAGTGCATCTTCAGCGTATTTCTCCTCAAGAACCACCGCTTGTTTAATGAGGTCAACAAGTTCTTGTTTAAACTCAGGGGTCCAGACACCAGGGTTCTCCTGCACGATTGCGTTAATAAGATCTGCTCCAAAAGCAAGGTGAACTGACTCATCGCGGAGGATGTACTGGAACTGCTCACCAACACCAACCATGGTGTTGCGACGCAAGAATGAAAGCATCATGACAAACCCTGCGTAGAAGAAAATGCCCTCCATGATTACGTAGTAGCCAACGAGGTCATGAATCAACTTCTGTGCACTGGCAGTGTCGGTCACGGCAAAGTCAGGATCCATTAACGACTTCGTCAGGCTCACTACAAAGTCATCCTTCTCATGAATTGAGGGAATGGTGTTGTACATGCTGTACACCTCTTCTGGATCAAGGCCGAGACTGTCGCAGCAGTAGATAAACGTATCGGTGTGGATCGCCTCTTCGTACGCTTGGCGCAGGAGGTACTGCCGGCACTCAGGGTTGGTGATGTGCTTGTAGACAGTGAGTACAATGTTGTTGGCCGTCAGGCTTTCAGCCGTGGAAAAGAAGCCCATATTCCAGAGAATAACCCGGCGCTCATCCTCAGTGAGGGTGTTGGGTGCCTTCCATTGCTCGATATCCCGCTGCATGTTTACTTCATCAGGAGTCCAGTTGTTGGCAACCCCAGACTTATAGTGAGTACGTGCCCAATGATACTTAATAGGAAGGATCTTGTTTGGATCTGTTGAGGAGTTAAAGAGAATTGTCTTTTCAGGGCTAGACATGGGGAGAAATTATTGGTAACTGTGGGAGTAACTGTTGACGGCTTAATCTGTCGACAGAAAATACAAGGGTTGGTAAAAAGATGTCAGCTGGAAGTGATATGGAAGGTTCAGGTGGGTGGGGCGAGATAGCCGTATCTTTTTTAGAAGAAAATGCGGCCGGAGAACTCTTTGAAAAAAGGCTTGCAAAAAGCTTGGCTCTTAAAGAATTTTATAGAATGCCCGCCGGGTATACGCTTCATCGAGGTTCGGGAATGCTTGAGACAGATTCTCCAGCAAATCTGATATATCGTGATGTCGATTATCCGTATACTAACCAACAGTCTAGGTCGGGGTCTCTACCGGTGGTGGGGCTCTACATAGCTAGCCATAGTGGTGGCCTGGTTTTCTACCCTGTAAAAAGGAGTAGAGTCGGCTGTCACTTTATAAAGGGTGCTGTTAATGGTAAAAACTTGGTACTTAAGCCAGGGAAATTACCAGAACGTGCTGGTTTTTTGGTAAAAGTTCGAGTTGCTGCCCTATATATGGGAGACTAGCTCTACCACCCGCCGGGATCATTTCCCCGGCGGGTGACTGCTTTTTATTGGCAGCTCTCGCAGGTTGGGTCGTTAATGAGGCATGCCTTCATTCCTTTGATGGCACTAATCTCACCAAGGTTAATCGTTACCTCCTCCGTGTCTTGCATGGAGGTGTTTTCGTGTTGGGTAAGGGTTTGTGGTTGCATAGGATGCTTCGTTACGGTTTGCTCGTCTGAAGGGTGAGGCATGCCTCTAGTTTACTCCGCGGACTGCTTCAGGCCAACGGTTGATTTTTCAATACCGGTTGCTGCCAGCGAGCGAAGGTAGTAAGTGGTCTTGAGACCACGGGCCCACGCTTCCTGATACATGTCGGAGATAGCGCGGCCAGAAGTGCTGCGGATCCAGAGGTTAATGCTCTGGCTTTGGTCAATCCACTTTCCGCGGGCAGCGGCGTGCTGAATAACCCAGGTGGGATCAATCTCGAATGCTTCTTTGAAACGCGCACGTACCTCGGCTGGAATCTCGGTGATGTCTGCAATGGAGCCATCGGCTTGCTTAATCTTCACCAGGATATCTTCATTCCAGAGCTTCAGCTTTTTAAGCTCAGTGATGAGATAGCTATTTAGGATTGTGAACTCTCCAGAGAAGTTAGACTTCACGTAGAGGTTCTTGTAGATCGGCTCAATAGAAGGCAGGCAGCCAGAAATGTTTGAGATGGTTGCCGTTGGGGCAATCGCCATTACATTACTGTTGCGCATTCCGTGCTTCTTCACGCTTTCACGAACTGGGGTCCAGTCAAGCTTGGCAGTAAGGGCAACGCCGGTACTTTCGCCACGCTCTTTCTCAAGGATGGCAACGGTATCAACTGGGAAGATATTGCGGTCCCAGTAGGAACCCTTGAAGGTCGCGTAGGCGCCACGTTCTTTAGCAAGTTCGCTACTGGCCAGGATGGCATGATAGCTAATGAACTCCATCAGCTGGTCGGAAAGAGCTACTGCTTCTGCTGAGTCAAACTCAAGCCCTACCATGTAGAGCAGATCCTGGTACCCCATGATGCCAAGGCCGACAGGGCGGTGGCGGAGGTTACTTACCTTGCCTTCTTCCGTTGGGTAGAAGTTAAGATCGATCACGTTGTCGAGGGCACGAACCGCCATAGTGGCAGTTTCCTTGAGGAGGTCCCAGTCAACGGCGCCATCCTTTACATGGTTGGAAAGGTTGATACTTCCGAGGTTGCAAACAGCAGTCTCTTCCTTAGAAGTATTGAGGGTAATCTCAGTACAGAGGTTACTACTATGAACTACTCCTACATGGCCCTGTGGTGAGCGGAGGTTACAAGGATCCTTAAAGGTAATCCATGGGTGGCCGGTCTCGAAGATCATCGCAATCATCTTGCGCCACAGCGTCTGAGCGGGGATGCGCTTGAAGAGGCGAATCTTGCCTTCGTCAGCAAGCTTCTCGTAGTTCTCGTAGGCTTCCTTAAACTTGAGGCCGTAGATGTGGTGAAGGTCAGGTACTTCTTCTGGTGAGAAGAGCGTCCAGTCCTTACCATCACGCACGCGCTGCATGAAAATGTCAGGAATCCAGTTGGCAGTGTTTACGTCATGGGTGCGACGACGCTCATCGCCAGTATTTTTGCGAAGCTCCAAGAAGTCTTCAACTTCGAGGTGCCAGCTTTCCAGGTAGACACAGGTAGCGCCACGGCGCTTACCACTGCGGTTAATAGAAGCAGTGGTAGAGTCAACAATCTTCAGGAAGGGAACAACACCCTGTGAGCTAATGTTGATACTCTGGACCATCGCATTTACTGCGCGAATGTTGCTCCAGTCGTTGGCAACGCCACCGGACCACTTCGCAAGCTGAGCGTTATCACCAATACACTTGAAGATGTGGTGGAGATCATCCTCAACAGTGGTAAGGTAGCAAGAACTCATCTGTGCACGTGGTGTACCCGCATGGATCTGGGTTGGGCTACTTGGAACGTAGCGGAGCTGGGACATTTGGTGGTAGAGCTGGATAGCAGCTGCTTCCTTGTCTTTCTCTAGCAGGCAGAGACCCATCGCAAGACGCATCCAGTAGTACTGGGGAATCTCAAGGAGGTTCTGCTCAATATCACGCAGACCGTAGCGGTCATAAATAACTTGTGCACCCATATACTGGAAGAGGTGGTCACGCTCAGGGAGCAGGGCGGCGGCCAACTTCTCATGGTCAAAATCAAGCATCGTATCATCAAGACGCCCGGCAGCGTGGGCACGCTTTACATATGCGGCAAAGCCATTGCGGTAGACATCAGCAAAGTCAGCTTGGTTCTCGTATACATCAAGTACTTGGCGATACTCTTCATACATAAGAACGCGGCCAGCCAAGTAGGCAAAGAGAGGGTCGCGCTCGATGAAGCCACGGAGTACCAGGATAATTGCGGTACTAACCTCTTTAGTGCTGATACCATCGAACAAAGTACTCTCCACCATGTCGGTAAGCTGCTTGACCTGTGCGTCCTTCAACTTGCCATCACTGGTAATGCGGAGGACCTCTTCAATCTTGCTGCGGTTGTAGGCCTCTTGCTCACCAGTACGGGTAGTAACATGAAACTTGCGCTTGGAAACCTCGGCCAGGCGAGCAGTCTCGGCCACCTCGCGCTCTTTAGCGCGTTCAGCGCGATAGAGAATATACGCTTTTGCTACATCAAAGTAGCCGTGGGTACCAAGAATTTCTTCAACGGTATCTTGGATTTGCTCAACGGAGGGAGTGGTTTCTTCGCCAATACGCTGGGTAAGGACGGTCTCTACGCGCTCTGCAATGCTACTCAGCTCTTCACTGGGAATCGGCGTGCCGACATCCTGAAAAGCCTTTTCCATTGCGTTTTCAATACGGTGCAGATCGAAATCAACGATTGCACCAGAGCGCTTCCGAATCTGGGTGAAGGGCATACCAGGGAAGCTACGGGTGGAAGAAGTGGGGCCGTCAAGTTGCCCAAATTGCAGGTGGGCGTTTCGGCTTTGTTAGGTTCTCGCGTACAGCAGTATCCAGCAAGTATATCGACGCTCAGGGCAGGAATTGAGGCTTGCAGAAGGCATTTTCACACATTCCATTCTCCTGTACTCTGGTGGTATGTCAGCATTGTACCGTCGAGGGGTTGCCACACTACTACTTCTGGTTCTTGCCGGAGGAATTTTCTTAATTGTACCTACGATACAAACCCCGCGTGGCCCCCTTTTTCTCCAGGTTTCAAACACATCATCAGAGAGAATACAGGGTCTTTCTGGCTCAACGGGCCTGCCATGGCGCACCGGCATGTTCTTTGTATTTCCCGAAGAAACGACCCCTGGTTTCTGGATGAAAGATATGAACTACTCACTTGACATCATATGGATAGATGGTCGATGTATAGTACAAAGTATCAGTGCAAACGTCTCGCCAGACAGTTTTCCCACATCGTTTTACCCAGAAGTACCTATCCGCTATGTGCTTGAGCTTCCAGCAGGGGGTGCTTCCCGCTACGCTATAACCAATGGG
>JAGVEG010000064.1 GCA_020058355.1 Candidatus Berkelbacteria bacterium | reverse complement strand
CCTTCAACACCTCTTTCTTAGTGCGGTATTCTTGCTGAAGTGTTTCAAGCTGCTCAAGTTGTTTTGCGACAGTATCGTTCATGGCGGGGGTTTAGAGTTATTCTGCGTAGCGTTCCTCGTTCCAAGGGTCACCATGTTGATGATACCCACGAGTCTCCCAAAATCCAAGCTCATCGTGATTAGTAACCGTAATCTTTGTCAGAAACTTGGCCGATTTCCATCCGTAGAGCTGCGGAATAATCCCCCGAATCGGGCCGCCATGCTCACGGCTTAGTGGCTCGCCGTTCAGTAACAAGGCGAGCATGCCGGTATCGGTTGCGGCCTCCTCCAGGGAAACATTGGTGGTGTAGCCATCAAAGCCGTGGAAGATCAGATGAGTTGCACCTTCTTGCAGGCCAACGTGCTGCAGTAGGTCACGCAGGAGCACTCCCTCCCATTGGAGATCATAGGTGGACCAGCGGGTCACACAGTGAAAGTCCGCCGTGATCTCGGTGCGAGCAAGCGAGGCAAGCTCATCGAGTGAGAACGTCTGTGGAGTATTTACGAGACCCGCTATCTCAACCTGCCAGTTAGCAAATCGCTGGGGATGCGGCTGAATACCGAGATCTAGTACTGGAAAGGTAGAGACGAGGCGCTGACCGGGTGGAAGCCGGTTACTACGCTCAGCGTCGTGAGCCACGGGCTTACCGCGAAAGGTCTGGGCGATTTTTATCTTACCAGCGACATAGGACTGGTTAATGCCCGGCACTTCCTCAGACATCGTCATGATCACTAATAGGCACTGCGCGCATGGTTGCCCCCTGCTTTGGCAGGCGGATTGCAAGGATGCCCGCGCGGAGGCCGGCCTCGGTGTGATCACTCAGCACATCGGCACTGAGCTCAACCCGACGCTCAAAGGGAGCGGTGATAAATTCCCGGTGATCCCAACTACGCAGCTCTGGTTGATGAGGCTGACCACGAACAATAAGCAAGCGATCGGTTACCTCTACGGCAAGCTCTTCCAAGCGGAATCCTGGTACGCGCAATTCAACATACACGGCATGTGCGTCCTGCCACACATTGGCTGCCGGATGTTGCAGCATGGCTGCAGCTGGCCCGACTGCGGACCACGGCACGAGTGCTGTTTGAGCGCTCTCCACCACAAAGATATTTGAAAGGGGCACCGCAAAGAACTGTGCCATCTGCATCGCCACTGGCAAAGAAGGAAGCGTGCGACCACTTTCCATGGCATTCACCGATTGACGCGAGATGCCAAGTGCGTCAGCAAGTTCTTCTTGCGTCAAACTTCGCTCCCGACGGAGGTCGCGAATGCGAATAGTGATGGTGTTGCGGGAAAGATCTTCGGACATACTCTTAGTGAAGCAGAAAGTATCCCATAAGGGGAGTTTTAGGCCGGTGGAACTGTGTGGAGCGGTATCGCAATTGCGAAGAGCGAGCCCCTGCCCTGCTCGGACTGAATCTGGATGGTTCCTCCCATTAATTCGAGGAGCGATTTTGCTACGGACATACCGAGACCGGTTCCATTGGCAAACATCTTTGAGGCTTCTGAACCACGACTAAAGCGCGTGAAGAGCCGTGACTGCTCATCTGGGGTCATACCAATACCGGTATCCTGGATAAGCGCGACGACGTGATTGTCCATGATGCGTACCTGCACACGCACCATACCTTGCGCAGTGTACTTAATCGCATTATCAACAAAGTTGTTGTAGATCTGATAGAGCGCCTTGGAATCGATGTAGGAGTCAGGAATAGGAGTTGGAATGTCAATGCTGAGCTGCAAGTTTTTCTGAGTAGCAAGCGGCTGTAGCGCATGCACCAGCTCTGTTGCTACCGTCCCCGCATTACCGAGTTGCCACTCCGCAGCACGACTTCCTTGCTCAATACGCGAGAGGTCAAGTAGGTCATTAACTAAATCAACCATCTTCTTCGTACTTCCCAGTGCCTCAACGAGCATCTCTCGCTCATCACCAGTCATTTGAGCATATTTTGTTGATTCCTCGGCCAGCATCGAGAGTGACCAATGGATTACACTTAGTGGTGTGCGCAGCTGATGTGACGCCGCATTCAAGAACTGTGTCTTTTGCTCATTTACCTCAGAGAGCTGTTTGTTTGCTTCTTCAAGTTTGGCATTTGCTACCAATGCCTGTTTCTTTTGCTCGTACTCAGCCAAGAAGTATGACTTCAGGCGCTCAACCATGCGCTGAAACTCACGATTGAGCTGCTCAAGCTCGTCACGCGTGGTAATAGTTGCGTAGGCCGTCAGGTTACCAGAGCGAATTGCTAAGGCAGATTCCGTCATGCGGGTGATTGGGCGGGTCAACCGGGAAGCAAGTAAGTAAGCCGCTAGGGTACCGATGACACATCCAATTACTGCAATAAGAATGAAGAAGCGCGTTACTTCGGTAAACTTGGAGTCAATGACTGAGCTTGGCACAGAAAGACGTACCGCATAGCTAAGTGTGCCGCTCTCAAGATGGGGCACCGCAAACGTTCGATACTGCACATCATCTCGAGTAGTAAGGGCTGAAGCAGTACCTCCACTTGTCACTGAAGCCGTGAGCGCATCAGAAAGCTGCTCCCCGACCTGACTTTTTTCAGAAAAGGTATCGAAAAGAATACGACTTTGGCTGTCGGTCACCTGAAG
The DNA here is from genome assembly GCA_020058355.1 of Candidatus Berkelbacteria bacterium. Lineage (GTDB taxonomy): Bacteria > Patescibacteriota > UBA1384 > CAILIB01 > CAILIB01 > JAGVEG01. The sequence goes on along the minus strand of JAGVEG010000064.1, from coordinate 978 downwards.
GAAGCCAACGTCGGTTTGGCCAGCAGCGCCGCGGAGAATCTCACGGGTAGCCGGCGCATCCCCCGACTTCATGGAGGTGGTAATACTCGAGGCTACACTTCCCGTCAGGAGCTGATAGGCACCTTCGGTAATGCTGGCAACATAGCGCTGAATCGGGAGGTACAGGGCCGACGCCAACAGGATTACTACCCCAATTAGAACAACAGCCTGGGCCACCGTAAAACGAGCACGAACGGTACGTCGTGGTCGCCAAGGAGTAGTATCAACAGCTGGGATGCCCACCCGAAGCTGCTCTTACGAAACAACGAACGGAGATGGCGCCTCACCGAGGGCCGCAGACGCCTGCGTAGGAGCTGGTGCTACAGGCGCGGTGCGGTACTGCTCGCCCATAGGAGTAAACTCTTCCATTGAAGGGAACTGCGCGTAGGAACTCCCCGTTGACGAAGCGGGAGCCGCAGTGCCTGTCGCCCGAGTCTGTGCAAGCACCTGGCGAACCTTTGAAAGAATCTCAGCCGGTGAAAATGCTGCTTTCACAATATAATCGATGGCACCAAGTTCTTTGGCACGCTCAATATCTGCCTGCTGGGCAAAGTTTGAGAACATAATGAAGTGCATGGCGCCTCGCTGCTCAGGGGTAAAGCGCTGCAGTACATCAAAGCCGGTAAGACGTGGCAAGAGTACGTCCATAAGAATAAGGTCTGGGAGTGGTGCCTGAGCAAGACGGTTGTAGGCTTCTTCACCATCGTAGGCATGCTCAACCACAAAGCCTTCTTCACCAAGCTTCATGCCGATGATCTTTGCCAGCATGCGCTCGTCTTCTACTACCAAGATGCTTGCGGCACCAGGAGCGGCAGCAACAGGTGCAGCGGCGGCGACAGGACGAGGAGGAGCAGGAGCAAGCGGGCTTGGGGCGGTGCTCATGCCACCAATGCCGGTGGGACTAACAGATTGGGGAGTAGCGAATGGTTCCATATACCT
>JAGVEG010000083.1 GCA_020058355.1 Candidatus Berkelbacteria bacterium | reverse complement strand
GCCTGCTATCTCGCTAAGATACAGCGATCCGAGCATGGCGATCGTTGCCTGAAGGGCGGCAAGCCCAAAAGCTACGCGGGCAATCTTAGAGGAGGGCAGCAACACAGACATTTACTACGGTAAGAACTACGATCCAGGTAAGCCATGGGCTTCCTTTTTTGCGTGAACCAATTTCAGCAAGTGCAGCGATGGTCAGTGAGATCAATAGCTTGATACCAATCTTTGACATGTCGAGTTCATCTTCGCCTATTCCCTCAACGAGTCCGGTGATAATGAGGCCGGTAATCAGCTGCGCGCGGGCACCCCAGAGCACCAGACTTGATACTTCCTGCGACTTCTTCGTAAGGTTTGCCACGGCTCCACCAAACAAGGCACCCATGCCAAGAAAGTGCAGAACAACAAATAATTCCTTGAGAAGTACCATTGACGTGGTCTTACATGTAACGCGCTCATACTAGTCCTGTTTCTTAATTTCAGGAAGTGCTAGGTCATGAAGTGCTTCACTGCTAGGATGTGGCGGTGGAACTAGAAATCAACAGTCAATTTCAACGGGCACTGACACATCTCCGCGAAAAGTCGGAGCATCTTTTCTTAACCGGAAAAGCAGGCACGGGCAAATCAACCTTGCTCAGGCTCTTTCGTGAAGAGGTGGGGCCGTCACTTGTTGTGGTGGCGCCAACTGGCGTTGCCGCAGTAAATGTAGATGGCGAAACAATTCATTCATTTTTTGGTTTTCGGCCGGGAGTCACCAAAGAAGAAGCAAAAGAAGCAGCCAAGTCTTCACGGAAGCGGGTGCTCATGCGCGAGCTCCATACACTGGTCATTGACGAGATTTCAATGGTTCGAGCCGATCTCCTTGACTGTATCGATGTCTATTTGCGGGCCGTACGGGCTAGTGGCCGTGCTTTTGGTGGGGTTCGCCTGATTTTCATCGGGGACCTCTACCAGCTTCCTCCTGTGCTTAGCAGCGACGAGGCGGCTGAGTACTCAAAGCGGTACCGGAGCCCCTACTTTTTTGATGCTGAAGTCATGCAGAGCTTCCTTGGTGAGGACATGGGTGGCTTTGCCTATATTGAATTGACCGAGGTGTATCGACAATCTGATCAGCACTTTCTTTCACTGCTCAATAATATTCGCAACAATACTGTAACGTCTGACGATCTATCGCTCCTTGCTTCGCGGTATCAGCCTCAAGCAGATCCGGGGAGTCACGCACTATTACTCACAGGAAGAAAGGATCGGGCGGCACAGCTCAATCAGCAGCACCTCGATGCTCTTCCAGGACTGCCCAGATATTTTGCTGCCAAAAATGCGGGAGATGTGCAGCTTGCTTCGATGCCAGCAGAGGCCCAACTTGCACTCAAGGAAGGGGCTCGGGTAATGCTTACGAATAATGATAATTCGGGACGCTGGATTAATGGTACCCTCGCAACTGTTGAAGCCATTTCTGAAGAGGTTGTAACTATTGTTCTCGATACGGGTAAGCGCTACAAAGTTGAGTCCTACACGTGGGAACTTTCGCGAACGGTTTTTGATGAAGAGTCTGGTGAGTTGGCTCGCCAGACGGTCGGCAGCTACACCCAGATGCCACTAACGCTTGCAAAAGCGATGACGATTCACAAGGCACAGGGGAAAACATTTGATGAAGTGGCAATTGATCTTGGTGGCCGAGCTTTCGCTCACGGGCAAGCCTATGTAGCACTCTCACGCTGCCGTACTTTGGAGGGAATTACTCTGTTAAGTCCGATAGAACGTAGAGACATTATTATGGATTCTCGTGTAAAGACCTTTCTACAAATACTTTCGCAACGAGATGCTTCGTTACAGGGTGACGAATGGCCTAGTTGAGCGCGTCAAGATCTGTGCAGCCTTGCTAATTCAGATACACTAATAAGGTGTATAACTCTATTCTCGCATGAAACTTCTCCGCCCGTTACTGTCTGGTCTACTTTCCCTCGGTATTGTTGTGGTCAGCGGTCTTGGGATTGTGCAGGGAGTAATTGACGGTACCTATGCGCCACTCTTCAGTTCAACCATCGTTGACGCTGCAGTCAGCAAGAGTGACTCACTTGGGTTTAATCGAGTAACCTTCACCGATGCCATTGGTTGGGTTGCAACACCAGGAGCTTTGAATAACAATATCGTGCATGATGCCCCAGCGGGTACTGTTAGTATCGCTTCCGGCGTCCCTGGTTTTTTCTATACCAATACTATTACACCAGCCGCTCAGAATGGTTGGACTACGCTTCGAGCAACCTTCCTGCAGATTGCCAATACTGCTGATGCTGCCTTCTCACTCTACACCTGCGATCCGGTTCCTGCCCCGATTGCCGGTTTCCAGAACCTGGCCGTTGATGGGGTCGGCTCCATCTCACTCGCAGCTCTCAGCTCGGGTGTAAGTTGTATTCGTGTCCGCGTCGATCTCTCAGGAACCGGAGTCGTTCCAGTGCTTCGAGAACTTACTACGAGTTGGACACCTCTTCCAGTGCTTAATGTAAGTGCCACCTGCTCAACAACCATCCTTGCAGGTAAGGGATATAAGGTTTCTTTGAATCTTGCAAACTCCTACGTAAACAATAGTAGTGTAGTGATCTATGCACCGCTACCCACCCAGGCGGGTGGGGGGGTTACTAACTATACAGGAAGCTATGGTCAGGTTATTTCACCCACGTATGTTTCTTCTTCTCAGGGTGGGCAGTACACAGCAAGCGCAATTACGGTTAATGGTACTGCGGTACCGGCAAATAGTGTTTATTGGAACTTTGCTAGTCTAGCAGCGGGTGCGACTAAATCACTAAGTTACGTCGCCCTCACGTCTAATGGCTGGCAGAATAATGTTCGTCTTGATTGTGGTGCAACAGCTGATTCCCCATCTACTTCTCAGGTTAATTCCGATAGCAATACTAGTCTTGCTGGTCGCCAGTTTGAGTACGTTACCGTTACTTCAGCACCGGCTATTACTTTTGAGAAAGAGGCGATTGCCGGTGTGGTTGCACTGAACGACACTCTCTATCTCTATAGTCCTTACGCAACATCTGTTACCTATCAAATTGAAGTAGAAAATGAAGTAGGAGAAGCGGGTAGAGAACCCCTTTTCAATGGTGTTGTGTCTGACAATATTTCTTCAATTGTGGATACTCTTGTCGCAAGTTGTGGTGTGGCTCCAGGGGCGGTGGCTACCCGTATTACACCAACGGCCCCGGCGACATATAACTCGGGTACGAAAACTATTAACTGGACACTACCCGCAGCTGTTGCTGGCGGCGTGATTGAGCGTGCCACCTATACTATTGACTATACGGGTTGTCCAACGGGTCTTACACTACCTAATACGGCAAGTCTTGATGGGGATAATATTTCTGTAATCTCTGATTCAGTTACTATTCAGACCGTCGGTTCCCTTCCTGCGGGAAGTATTAACATCTTCAAGGGTGATATCGTTGCAGGAAATACCTCAGTAAACGGGAATGGTTTTAATGATAACTACCCCCCATATTTGAGCGACTACAAACAATCAGCGGGTGAAACCTACGGATATGTTCTGCGAGCGGTAAATGCCGATGTCTTTGCGCGCAGTAATGTAACGATTGCTGATAAGTTGCCAACAAATACTACGCTTGTTGCGCTCTCAGCAGCGTCTGGATCTGGTGCAACACTCTACTATCATACGGGGGGAGTAGGAAATGCCACGAATAACCCACCTGATCTTGATCCAATTCTAGGTACACCCCTAACCGGAGTGGGGCAGTGGGTGACTATTAAGCCAGCGTCGGGTACTACTTGGGTCGCGGCGAGCTATCCTTGTCTTGCGAGTTCATACTTTCCCTCAGGGCCAGGTACAAGCTGTGAAAACCGTCCTTCGAGTACGGATCTTTCTGTCTATGTAACTCTTAACCAGTGGGCACCAAGTTGTACCGAGGGAAGTTTTAGTAATGTTGGTGTTCTTGGTGCATGGCGCACCAATACTAGTATCACCAATGATGATGCTAGCTGGAGCAGTACAATTCCTGGGGCACTCCTGACTGATACTGAGATCACCCACTACGCGCCATCATTAGCAAGGCTTGAGTCTATAGTAAGTGGCACAACTGCTGTTATCGCGAACGGTACGGCAACCTATACATACACTGTTACCAATAAGGGAAATGACGCTGCTCAGAATGCCGTGGTTACTCTTCCACTTCCCTCACTCCCACTTCCAGGTGGTGGTACTGGTTACTTTGAAATTCTCTCACTCTCAGGAGGAAGCGCTGATTACTCACAGGTGGCGAGTCAGCAAAAAATCACCGTAAATCTAGGCGCTATTGGTGTTGGTGCTTCAAAGACGATTACAGCAAGCTACCGTGCTGCAACTGGGGCAACTGACTCTGAGTCTGCCCGTGTTGAAATGAGTGTAGCCGCTACCGATGATCAGTCCTGTGCCGCAATTACAGCAATAGCTGCAATGAGTACTGAAGTGATATCTGCTGCTGACCTTACCGTGGTGACAAGTCGATTTGAGTCAGCAATCCTCCCTACGTCAAGCATTCACTACCGCGCAACTTATCAAAACGTAGGTGCCGCTGCCTCAGAGAACAGTTATGTTATTGGTACGATTCCCTCCCGTACGCGGCTTGTGGACGTTCGAACGATAGGGTCAGATGTGACGGGTCAATCTGCTCTTAACTGTTCTACATGTCAGGTATATTTCTCTGATCAGGTGCCTCCACTGAGTGCGGTGATTAGTCCTTCAGCAACGATAACAAGTAGTGATATTGCTTCATACTTCACCCTTGGTACCAATGCTTCTGGGGTATGGACGCCGCCAAGTGGTATGAGTCCAATCTATATTGCGGTTAAGGTGGGTAACTCGGGCATCCTTACCACGAATGCAAGTGGTGCATTTTTGATGAGTGTGGTCAATGACGATAACGGCTATGCAGCAGGTACTACAGGCTCTTCATCGGGAGATGTTATTAGTGCTACCTTGGCGATCACTGCTGATCGACTTCTTTTGGCGGTCGGCAATACAGTTACTACCACGGTTATTGCCGAGCCGGGACTTTCTATCGATAAGACGGCATCAACTGACTTTGTGGCTGTTGGTGAGTCGTTTACCTGGAGCAACCTAGTAGTTAATGATTCTGGAGTGAGTGCTTCTCCGGCGACATTCACCGATGTACTGAGTGCCGACCAAGCACTTCAGAGTGTTTCATATACATGGAATGCCGCCGCCATTACGGCAGGTATGCCTTCAGGCACCCAAACACTCTATCCTGGGGTTAACCCAGCTTTTGTGGTGACGACAAATCCAAGTGGTACCACGAGCATTGCTCTTGATCTTGCATTGCTTCGCGGTGGCGCGGGCCTTCT
>JAGVEG010000045.1 GCA_020058355.1 Candidatus Berkelbacteria bacterium | reverse complement strand
CTGCATGCTCGGGAGATGTTTCAGCAAGCTCCTTGTTTCGAGCTGTTTCAAACGGTGCATACCACACAATAACTGTCCCCTCGGATCCGATATCCTTTTTGAGTGCTGAAATGAGTGACTCACCTGGGTGTTCAGCGTTCTGATGCAGGTACTCACTATGAGAAAGTGCACCACCTGGTTCATGAAGGACATGCAGTGAATACTGAAACGGTACTTGCTGATACGGCCGGGTCCCGTCGTACAGTGGTATACAGTGTGCTGCAGTTTCGTAATCAAAGAAGTATACCGGGTACTCAATGGTTCCAAGAAACTCTGTAATGCGCTGTTCATCAATAAGCACATCCGCGCGTCGCACGCTCTCCACGTAGCGCTGCTGGCGTTCGGTTAACTCAAAGTTCTCAGGTATGTCAGTAATCAATCGGCAGCCCCTGTCTTCAAGTTCACCAATTTGTACTGCAGTTGGACTTGGCAGGTCATAGATACTACTTTCTGGGACCTCGGTAAGCTGCCGATAAATCGGGAGCCAGTCATGCAGCGAGTTCAGGCGGCAGTGGCGTGGAGAGATATCCGGTCGCTCACGACTCAGCGCTACAGCAAGTGCCTGATCGATAAGTCCATGCGTCAGCTCACGCTTTTCAACTACCTGATCAGTAATAATCTCTATTTTTAGGAGCCTGGATGGCTCAATAGCCCCCTCACGAACGTAGTCAGTAGCACAATGCACCACCCCAATCTCTTCAACCATATACCCCGCACGCTCCAGAACCACCATTTGAAAGGCAAGGTCAAAGATGTGCTCATCTTTTACCTTGGTGCTCGATTTTACCTCGTACAACTTAACACCTGTCTCAGTAAACACCACAATATCTGTCAGACAGATTAGTGATCCAGCATCAAAACGGGCTTGGAATAGTGTGGTCGCTCCCTCGCGTAGTGCCCGCTGAGTTCGCTGTGCCAAAGTGGTGTATTGGTCGTAACTAGAGAACCCCAGTGTCACCCCGCCGGGAAAGAGTGCTTCGGCGTATATCTCAAGCTCATTTCCCGCATCAAACAATGCCTGGGTAGCTGCATCAATCGGCGGCAAGAGTGCTTTTTGGTACTTCTTTACCCACAGCCAGGCGCGATGCTTAAGAAACAACAGGTATTCAGATTTGGTAAGTGTCATACAGTTGCAAGTAGTTGCGTGATGCGTTCTTTCAGTGCGGCGTAGTCCAGCGACGCCTTAATCCGCTCACCATTCAGAAAGAATGTTGGTGTTGCAATAACGCCTTGCTCACTTCCGGCAAGTACATCGGCACGCACAATGGCGCGCACTTCATCAGACTCAAGGTCAGCTGCAAACTGCTCAGCAGAAAGCCCCAGCTCTTCTGCGTAGGCAAAAAGATCATCCTCAGCGAGCTCAAGCTGGTGAGTAAAAAGCATATCATACATCTGCCAGAACATTCCCTGCCTGCCTGCCGCTTCAGCCGCTTGAGCAGCGAGTGTACTGTGGGGGTGCATTGGATACAGCTGATCAAGTGGCATATGCCGAAACTGCAGACACAGCACCTCACCAAACTCACGCAGCAAACTCTGCACATGTTCATAGGCTTCACCGCAGTCATGACATTCAAAATCACCAAATTCGATGAGCTGAATTGGTGCGTGGATATCGCCGTAGTAGTGATGCGACGAAAGAGTTAGGTCAGCTTCCATATACATTCATTACTGCTCGTTACGACTATGGTAGAGGGTTCGGTCCTGCACAGCAAACCACTCCTCGGCACGGCTAATGATCTGCTCTTCTCGCTTGGGCTCAAGACTCAGCAACTCACGTGCACGCGAAGCAGAAAGCCAAACCGTCCCATCATGCTCAGCATCCATGGCCTGCGCGGTGCGCACATACTTCATTAAAAAGAAGTGTACGGTCTTATCGATCGTTATCTCCGTCGGCTGAAACACCCAACGATCATTAACACTCCCTAGGTATGATTGCACACGACCAATACATCCTGTTTCTTCCTGTGTTTCACGAAGCGCGCACTGCTCAAGGCTTTCATGCAACTCAAGGGTACCCTTTGGTAAATGATAGCTCGTAAGGCCCTCACGAATGCGGGTGAGTATAAGGTATTCCCGCGACTGATCATCCTCACCACGATACACGACGCCACCACTTGAAATGGCATACGGCCAGTCTTTTTGTGCAGCATATCTACTAATATGTGTTTGCAGTGTTTGCTCCTCACAAAATGTCAGTATGGCATCACAGTCTTCGGTGAATTGCTCCTGGTTACCCTCATTGCGGATAGTAAGAGGGGCAATCTCGAGCACTTTCAGTGCCTCTTGGTACAACGTATCGTGCAGGCGTTCTTCATATACCTCACCCATTCCGGCAGCGCGAGCCTTTCGCACCCCTTCACTGGCAATCACCTCAATAAAATGAGCACCCCGCCCCTGTGCAACGGCAAGGTGCGATTGTAGGCGCAAGCCACCGAGAATAATCAGGTCACCACGCTCCCCCGGCTCCTGAAGATCTAGTTGTGTCAGTGCTTTTTGGTAGGCAAATTCAATAAGGGCGACGCCACCACCGGCGCGCTCAAGTGTCTGTGAGGCACGCTCATAGAATGGGCGACGCCAGCTTTTGATCTGTACTTGTTCTATTGGAAGAAATGATTGCTCCCCAAGTGCATCGAGCGTTCCGCCCACCAGGTCATGAAAGAGGCCGCCTGTCTCTACAAATCCCACACGGAATCCACGTGCTCGTGCCTGCATAACCAATTCACCGGTAACCCAGGTTTTTCCACTGCGCGGAACCCCCAACGTAGCAAGAATCAGTGGCTTTTTCATGACAAGCACTAGGGATAGTTCTCTTACTAGTAGAGCAGATTTTTTATCAAACTCACACGTCTCTACTTCCGGATCATTGTCCGATGCGCTTCTTTTTTCTCAAGAGCTCGTGAAAGATCATCTTTATGATTCATGTTATTTGGCTGCAGAGAGAGTGCTTTCTTAAAGCAGCTCTCAGCCTTTGCATACTGCCTAAGCGCCATGTACGCCTGGCCGAGGGTGGCGAGGCGTTGATCATCCATTTCATCCTCATGAACCGCAACTTCAAGTTCACGCACCGCATCGGTAAAACGATCACGTGCGTAGAGTATGCGACCACTTATATACCGGTAGTCACCATTCTGGGGATCCACACGCAGGGCTTGATCAATAGCTGACTGCGCATCATCGAGAATATTCTGATGCTCAAGGTAAATCTCAGCTAGTCGGGCATAGACAGCATGTGCCTTTGGGTTTTCAGCAGCAAGTGCAACATAGGCCGCCTCAGCAGCCGCAATGTCACCCCGATTATAGAAGAGCTCTGCGGTACGGAACGCTTTTTCTTCTGGTGTTTCCGGGCGTGGCTTGGCTGGAGGCTCATGATGTACTGGCATTGCATCAATGTGCTGGAACGGATCTTCACGATGACGTGATTCATGGAAGCGCGCAGGAAGTGAACTAAAAAAGTCGCGAACCGACGCGAATGAGAAAGTAGGTGACGGCATTAGAATCTTAACCTTAGAGAGTGAGACGCGTCCTTTTAGCTGCTGGATCCGATCCTTTGGCAACTTCGCAAAAAGTGTGCGCCAGTCGACAAAAAAGCCGGCACAAACCACTGCAGCAAGGATAAGAAGGAGTTTAGGATCCATGGGAGAATGCTGGACGTACTGCCCGCTCATTTATTGTAGCGTGAACCAAGTGAGTTGCGTACTGGGCAGCAACCGCTCCATCTGAATCAGGTGGTAGTGAGCGCACGGTTTGTGACCACCACGAGGTCACACCTTCCTCCGCTCGATGAACCAATTGTAGTCGTGAGCGCACCGTTGGTAGTAGTCGCTCAGATTCAGTCAGTACCACAATACGCGTGGTTGCGTGTGGTTCTTCAAGAATCTTGAGAAACGAGTTGGCAATTTCAGGCCGCCAACGATCAGCTGCGGTCAATGCGACAACGAGATATTTCCCCACCGGACTCAGCGCCAGTCGGTGTACTAATTGGCGCACCTCATCACGGGTAGGGCCAGCTGCAAGGTCGCTCGGCGCCCACCAGTCAGCTGGATGCACCTGCGCCATTACGCCGTTGAGAAATCCCTCCCACCCTCCTATTGGGAGCACCCAAAGACTACTCTCGGGTAGCTCTGAGATATCCGTAATAGTCAGATCATGCATAACTACACCCTAGCAGTGATTGTGCGGTTCGTGATAGAACTAATACATGGATCCTGCACAGCCTCAATTCCAGGACATGACGCTCTTCGACGTTGATACCGGCGAGCCCTTCATTTTTACGGCCAAAGAACAAGAATTTTTCGCGCGCCAAGGCTTTACTAATCCACCTAAGTACAGTTCTGAGAAACGTAAACGGATGCGTGATGAGCAAATGGCCACCAAGCCGTTCTGGCATGTGCGCTGTTTCGTGTGTGGACGCGTCGGGAAAACGCATTCCGAACCCCCCGACCCAAAGCACGTTGTCTGTTCATATTGTTTTGCCGAGAAATGGAATCCTTATCTTGAGGCACATCCTGAGCTTCAGGACCTTTACGAAGGTGTCGATCCTCGTCCACCGCAGGAACAGGAAGGTGCCACTGAGAGCGCACCAGAGTAGCCATGCAGGGTATGAGGCGGCGCGGAAGAGGGCGAATCGATATATGAATGTGCCATCCGCGAGATTCGTGAAGAGTGTCGTGTACAAATTCATAGCATGCAGGATCTTCAGCGCGTGGCACTCCTTCATTTTTTTGTACAAGAAGTGCCATTTTTTGATGTTGAAGTATTTCTCTGTCGTACTTTTTCAGGAACGCCGAAAGCCTCAGATGAGATGGTGAACCCCAAAAAGTATCCAATAGCCAACCTTCCCCTCGATAAGATGCTCCCCGCAGACCGTCACTGGCTTCCAGTAATTTTTGACGACACCAAAAACCCACTGGAATGGTGGTTTACCTATTCAGAAAAGCCCAAGGACCGTAGTATTACCCTTATAAACTCACGCCACTCATAAAAGAAAAACCCCTACTCCAACGGAGAGGGGCATGCGAACATCATAATGAAGTAAGCGGTGCATGCCGCAATGAAAAATATTTTTTCAAAGGCTTCCTGGCTACATCCTGGAAACCTCTCACAGTAGTCACTCGCTATAATCATAGCGAAGACCAGGGAAACAATGGCACTTATCACTGTGTGAGTAACAACGTACTCCATGAACTTCCTCCAACCTTTTTTGTCACCTTTACACAAAAAAACACCTTTCACAAGGTGTTTTTCAGCTACAAAGGACTACGCCTTTGCAACGCTCCATCCGTCACGATTCATCGTACGGATGCAACGGGTGCAGATTGCAACGCCGTTACGCTTTTGGATGTTTGGTTGGATGAGGCGGCGAGTCTTATGCTGGGACTTTGGAATAACATTGTTTCCAGCATGAGGGCCCTTGCCACAAAGGAGACACTTAGCCATGGTATAGTAGAGTTGCTAGCGCGTATATGAACGTCTTTTAGGTTAGCAATACCCAGCCTATCCGTCAATTATCTCTATGCTTTTTCAACAACTGAGTAATCTTGGCTTCATCGGTATGATTGGTTACTTGATGAGTCTCGTTATTGCCCTCACCATTCATGAGTATGCCCATGCCTGGATGGCGAATAGGCTCGGTGATCCAACCCCACGTCTTCAGGGGCGACTCACCCTCTCCCCACTTGCGCACCTAGACCCTATTGGAAGCCTCCTCCTGCTCTTTGGTGGATTTGGCTGGGGAAAGCCCGTGTTCTACAACCCCATGTTCTTGAAGCGTCGTCAGGACGAGTTACTAATCGCCCTTGCTGGGCCTGCAAGTAACATACTTATGGCTTTTGGCGCCTATCTACTGCTTTACTTCGTACCGCTTGCCGAGTGGGGAGGCAATGTCGCTGTGATACAGCTTTTTGCTGAGCTCAACCTGTTTCTCGCCGCCTTTAACCTGGTACCTATTCCGCCACTTGATGGATCGGCAATCGTGGCCTACTTCTATAAACCCTATAAAGCATTTGGAAGCAGCCCCCTTGGTCTGATTATCCTTATCGGATCGATTATTACTGGTCTTGCGCAAACCATTATGACGCCGATATTCGTTATCCTACTGTCTATTGTCACTATTGGCGGTAAACTACTGCAGTAGACCCTAATCACTCGTCATGATTTCTTCCTTTTTCACCATGCTTGGCCTCCGTCGCACGTTTCAGAACTACATTGTCCGCCCCTTTGAGCGCGAGGCGATTATTGCCCGCGGTGTTCTTGAGGCAAGTCTTTGTGTGACGTTTTTTGCCATTCCAACGATTGGCTCCCTGGTGCTTACCGCAACCCTAGCAAAGGCTGGAGCAGATCTTACGCGGGTAGGAATTCTCAGTGCTGGCCTTACCATTGCACTGATTATTGCCTTAGTTCAACTTGCCAATACACTGGGCGTTGCTCGAAAATCATATACATAGAGACACTTCTGCCAGCCAGCAACTGGTAGGATCGCGGCTGGCTCAATACCCGTAATTGGGAAGGTGAGCGTAATCACCAAGCATCCCTTCAGTGATCCGCTTTGATACATCTGATCAAGGAGGTCGGTAAGTAGGTAGCAATAGAGCACAGATCCAGTCGGATAGTCTTTTGTAGTGAGTACATCACCTACTTTCATTGTTACCTGGTGAGCGCGGGAAAGCAGAAGCCGCAGCTTTCCAAGCCAGGCGTAGGGCGACACTACTTCAACCGCTTCTACCGTGGACGCCGGCCACCGCTTTGCTACCAGTTCAGCAATATAGGCAAACCCCGCCCCGAGCTCTATGAAGTGCATCTGGGCTGGATCCCCCGCAAACCGCTCAAGCAGTACAAGAAGCTGACTTCCCATTTTCTTCCGATCGCTGGAAAGCAATACAACGCGATCCTTACGTCGCGTGAGCTGAAGATTAATCCAGGTGAGATACAGATATACTGCAACAAGGAGAAGAAAAATAAGCTGCAGGATATACAGCAGGATGAGGCGACTCACACCCTCCCCCCGAAAAGCTGCACAAACCACACATAGGGGATCGCAAGAATCGACGTTAGGTCGAGTAGGAAAATAATACCGAGGGCAACTTGTATAAAGAGCGCCACCATACGCACGGTATGCGTAACGCGCGGCTTGATTTGAAATCGAGAGATTATCAGCGCAATAAGTACCAGCGGTAAGAATAAGCCAAGCGCAAAGATTCCAAGCAGAAGCATGCCCTGCCCGAGCGAATCGCGGTTACCCGCCGCAAAGAGCGCAAAACCAAGTTGTGGGCCGATACATGGCAGCCAGGTAATTGCCAGCAAGATACCTGTAAGAAAGCCTACCGTATCAGGTAGGGTTACCTTCTTGACGCGAATACCAGGTATGGCAGGAATACGCACGCCATAGATTCGTAGTAACTGCAGTACCGCTGAGCCAATGAGCACCAGAGCCGCCACAATACGAAAGGCATCACGCGAGCCCTGAAACACCTGCCCCAAACTTGACGCCCCTGCCCCAAGTAGGACAAAGAAGAGAACGAAGCCGAGTAAGGCCAGTACTACGGGACGCAACTGCATGCGCGGCACCCCCTCTTCCGGCGTATTCAGTAGTAGGCTTGCGTATGCTGGCAAGAGTGGTGCAACACAGGGCTGTGCCAACGCGGCAATCCCCGCAAGAAACGTAGTAACTAGTAGCTCCATTAGGCCTGTAGCTCCTTAAGATCAGCCAAGACTGCTTCTGGATGGGTAATTGGATCAACTGACTCGTAGCGCTTGGCAATCTCTCCCTCGGGGTTAATAAGGAAGCTCTGGCGCAGCGTCCCAATAAAAGTCTTCCCCATAAACTTTTTCTCACCCCACGCACCAAGTGCCTGAATGGTTTCGGTGGTGGGATCTGCAAGAAGTGGGAAGGTAAGGGAGAATTTCTCCGCAAAACGCCCATGGGAGCGTGCGGTATCTTTCGAAATTCCAAGTACGACAGCACCCTGCTCAGAAAAAGCCGTTGTTAGATCGCGAAAACCGCACGCCTCCTTGGTACAACCAGGCGTATCATCTTTTGGATACACATAGAGAACCACCCAGCGCCCGCGGTAGTCTTGCAGGGTATGAGTTACTCCGTGTTGGTCAACCAAAGAAAAATCAGGTGCATGCATGTGATTCAGTTACTGATTACCTAGCAAGAATATCACGCTCAGCAACATGAACAACCTGGTCCTGAATCACCACAAACGATTCAGTAACTAATTCTGCAATTATTGCGTCGATCTCTTCAGAAGGGCGATCAAGCTCGCCATAGAGCACCGTAATCTCCTGAGGGCCGTCGAGTACTCGCCGAATAATCTCTCCCCTTACCTGACGCCGTGATCCTTCAAACTTTGACTGCTTTGTGTAGCTCGCGCTCCGCTGATTAGCATTCCCGACGATCTTTGGCAGGAGGGATCCATAGTCCATTAATGCCCAGTTCCAGATCCGTGGACCCGCCCCTACCTGAGTTGCCGCATGAGCCCCCGCTGAAATGTAGGGGGTTAATTGCTTGTCTGAAACACCAACTTCATCAGGAAAAAAGTGCTGGATATAAACCCGGCGAATATTCGTCTCGATCACAAAGCCCTCAAGATCAAATGCGAAGGCGCGAATTGCGGCGGCAGTGTAGGGACCAATGCCGGGTAAGGCTCGTAGCCGTTCTTCATCTTGTGGCACAACCCCGTCATAGTCTTCACAGATAGCCTGCGCCGCACGTTGCAGGTTCAGAGCGCGGCGGTTATACCCAAGGCCCTGCCACAAGCCGAGTAGCTGGGCGGTAGAGCACTTTGCCAAGGCAAATGGGGTCGGAAGTTCTTCAAGAAAGCGTTCATACTTAGGGATAACGCGATCAACCTGCGTTTGCTGAAGCATAATTTCAGAAACCATAATCGCATAGGGATCAAGCGTCTCACGCCACGGCAGTACCCTCCCCTTTTCTTGGTAGGAACTCAGCACCATTGCCACAAACGTCGCCATTTTTTCTTGAGGAACATCGTACATAGCCTCTACTATAGCAGGGAGATTCTGAAAATCATGAAGAAGTAATGAAAATAAGAGTGAATGCTGTCATTTTCGTAAGAACTATGTACACTAATTACAGACTACATCTACCTATCGTATTATGAATCCACACGAACCTAACTACGTGCAGCGCGGCCACCACCGTCTTCACCTTTCAGTTACCATCATCTTGGGACTAATTATCGTCTTCCTTCTTTGGAACATTCGCGGGCTTCGCACCCAGCTCAGCTCAACCGTAAAAACGGCTGAGGTTCTCGGCGCCCGTACTGACGCTCTTGCTACAAGTACTCAGCAGCAGATTCAGGCACTGGCTGCAACACCTACACCAAGCCCTCTCGTTACCGCGACACCGACTCCAGCTGCAACGGCCGCTGCAATCATTGCTACCCCAACCCCTCGTGTTGTTACTCAGACCAATACTGTCACCAACAACACAACAACTATTAAGGAGGTTCCTTCTGAGGCAACGTTTACCATCAACACCGCAGGCCTTCTGAGCGGTGGTGGCCTCATCCCTGCAAACGGCCAGACAACATTGAGCGCTATTCTTCCCGCCGATGTAGTTCGGGGTTCAGTTGTTCGCACCATCACGGGTTCCGCTAACCAAGTACAGGTAAGCACGAGTGGTGAGCAGACTCAACTTACTCTCCCTCAGGAAATTAGTACTGAAAGCAATGTACGCTTTGCTTCTGTTGCCGGTGATGTACTTTCTGCAGGTCAGCTCAAGCTGAACGCAGGGAACAACAACCTTCTTCTTGGTGGTGGAGCTGGTTCAAATGTGAAAACTCTTGCTCCAGTAGCCGGTGGATTCCTTGTTGCCGACTCTTCAAACACTCCTACATTCCGCCCAGTAACTGGCGATGTCACCATCAACCCTAATACGGGTGCTGCAACCCTCAACACACCTCGTGTACGTCAGGTAACCGCTGGTACGGGTCTTGTTGGCGGCTCAATTACCGACACCGGAACTCTTGCCATCGACACCACAAGTGTTCCTCTTCTTTCAACAAACAATCAGTTCAACGGCACACAAACCTTTGTCGATGCTCAAGTGAACGGTCAGCTCTTGAGTGGCGGTACCGAGCCTACCGCATTTGAATCCTTTGCCCTTATGGACGGTACCTGCGACATTGAAGCAGATAGCACCGATGTCTCCGGTATTCTCACCATCACCACCGGCACCATGGACACACTGGCAAACCCTGCACTCTGTGTCGTAAACTTTGCCTCAGCGTTTGAAGGCCGCGCACCGAATGTTCTACTCATGCCTGCAAGCAAGGATGCCGCAGACTACGGAGCTCAGATCTTTATTCCTTCTCGTCAGGAACTTGATGATCCTCTAACTCAGCAGGAGTTTACCGTACGTAGCCGCCAGGTTGTTCCTCAGGGTAAGACCTTGCGCTTCATGTACTTTGTGATGCGCTAATAGTTAGCCGTAGAAAAAGAAACCCGCAAGGGTTTCTTTTTTTGTATAACCTGGTATGTTTTATCCGTCGTCACCCCTGGGTGACACAGAAGGATCAGAAATAAAAGATGTATTGATGACCGTCCCTTTGCCAATTTTCATACCCATAGCTTTAAAAAAGAAAATATTGATGGGTGTTGGGGTGATAAATTCTAAAAATGTAAATCGCATCACATAAGTCATGCCGTTG
>JAGVEG010000103.1 GCA_020058355.1 Candidatus Berkelbacteria bacterium | reverse complement strand
GCTTCTGCTCGCCGGCGCGCGCCTGCTCAACAGCTGTCTCATTTGTGGCAAACACGGTAGCCACCGCCTCCTCAACCGCTCCGGCATCGAAGATCTGGACAAGGCCCAGCTGCTCACAACGAGTACGGACGTCTTCAACAGATGTCACCGAAGCCATTGCTTCCTGTACGGCAACAAACTGCTCTTTCACCCCATTAATACTGACCGCGCCTTCCTCAACCAGCGTCACCAACCCACGAAGTGTCGTTGGGGTGAGTTCAACAAAGCGAGGATCATTCGTAAACCACGTCGCTACCTTACCCGCTCCTACTGCTCCATCAGCAAGATAGGCATCAAGGGCGAGGAGTGCCCGATCTGAAGCAAGCAGTGTTTCGGTATCCGTCATCGCCACACCCGCAGCCAAGTAGCGCAGACGGCGCTCGTTGGGTAGTTCTGGGATACTCATGAGTTCAGGGTTGAGAATGGTATCTTCCCACACCGCAAAACCTGGCATGTCAGGCTCGGGGAAGTAGCGGTAGTCAGCAGCACTCTCCTTGCGGCGCGCAATCGTGACCGTTCCCTTGGTCTCATCCCAGCTCGCGGTAAGCTTATTGGTGCGCGTGCACACATCACCACCAGCCACCCACTCGTCATAGAGGCGCTGTGCCTCAACCACGATTGAGCGCTCAACGGCGCGAGTTGAGTTCACATTCTTCACCTCGGTAATGGCAGTGGAAACCATCTCCCCCTCCCACTCAAACTGAATCGAAATATTCACATCGCAGCGCATCTGACCCTTTTCCATATCTGCCTCAGACACACCAAGGGTACGCACCAACTGGCGTAATTCCTGCACAAAACGACGAGCATCAGCAGGATCATGCAGATCTGGCTCAGAAACAATCTCGGCAAGCGGCACTCCAGCACGGTTTAAATCAACCGCGGTATAGCCCTTTTCATTGGCGTGCAGCAGCTTTCCTGCATCCTCCTCAAGGTGAACACGTGCAAACCTCACGCGGAGCTTTTCAGAACCATCTGGGTTCAAGAGTGGCAAGTACCCGCCAAGACAAAATGGCTCATCGTACTGGGAGATCTGGTAGCCCTTCGGTAAATCGGGGTAGAAGTAGTGCTTGCGGTCGAACTTCGCATGCTTTGGCAAAGTAGAACCGAGCGCCTTGCCCAGTAACAGCGTCAGGCGAATCGCCTCCTGATTTGGTACCGGCAACGCTCCTGGCATACCTGAGCAAACTGGACACACATGAGTATTTGGCTCATCACCAAATGGCACGTTGGCACAGCGGCAGAACATCTTACTTTTGGTGGCAAGCTCGGCGTGAACTTCAAGCCCACAGGTGATGGTATAGGGTTTCATGTGAAAAGATTATAACCTACAAGAACTTACTTGCCGCCCAGACAAGAAATATCACAAAAAGTGTCCAGAGAAACGCCCCGACTGATTTGCGTTTCTGATCCCAATCCCAAAGCCTTGTAATGAACGGGCCGACAAACCACGAAAGAGCAAAGATAATAATGGCTATAAGTATCCGATGAATCCAAAGACCAGGCTCTTCGGGTTGTACAAACTTGAAAAAATCTCCGGTTGCTGGTGGACAGAGAAGGTTCCCAGCTTGAATTGTAGTATTGGAGCAACCATAGAAGATATCAACAAGTAACACCAGTGGAAGCACCACTATACTCCCACTCAGTAGCTGGAAGTACCTGTCACGCGTAAAGCTATTACCCGTGTAGTAAGCTGCTCTACTCCAGAGCAGAAAGGGTATCGTAACCCACCAACTCGCTCCTATTGCGTAAATTGTTGCAACGTAGGGAACTACAAGGAGCACCGCAAGAAGTAGTGTATAGAAGACAAGGAAGAACATCTCAGCGATTCAACACATCAAACCCGCTCCGCAGAGCCTGCACCGCCACGACAGCTTCGCGGTAGTCGACGTCAACGCCAATCTCGTGAGCGAGGCGGTTGCGTAGCTTGTGAGCACTCCAGATTGACTGGTAGGTGCTTGGTGAGAAACGGCCCTCAGCCGCGCGCAAGCGGTCGGCAAAGCTTCCTCCTCCAAACCCATGCGCCTTCAGTGCGGCGTCCAGCAGCTTATCTGCGGTACTAACCGCTTGTGCAGCTCCTGCACCACCAGCATTCAGCATACGATCAACCTGGCCCCACTCCTGTGTGAGGCGAGCCATGGTAGCGGAATCAACCTTAGAACCTCCTCCGCTCAAGGCGCGGAAGATCGCTTCAAAGAGTTGGATGAGCCAGTGCGTTTGCTGAGGCTGACGGTTTGCGGCCATTGCTCTTATTTTACGATTTCGAATCCAGTAATCTGTACAGCGTCAGCAGGAATGCCCTGGCCAGCGTACTGGGGCTCAGTCCGTGAAGGCTGGGCCGCAATATCGCGCACTACCTTCATGCTGTCTTCATCGGCAACTTTGCCAAACACGGTGTGCTTGCCATCAAGGTGTGACTGAGCAGACTCAGTAACGATAAAGAACTGTGAGCCGTTAGTTGCTGGACCGCGGTTTGCCATGGCAATAACACCAGGAAGCATTTTATTGCTGTTAAATTCATCTCCGAAGGTTGCGCCGAAGATACTCTCCCCGCCGGTACCATTTCCCTTGGGATCACCTCCCTGAATCATAAAGTCACGGATCACACGGTGAAAACCGGTGGTACTATAGTAGCCACGCTTACCAAGGGTAACGAAGTTCTTCACGGTGTTTGGCGCATCCTGCTGGAAGAGGGTCAGGCGAATATTGCCAAGCTCGGTCTCAAGGACTACTTCTTCAGCAGAAACAGCATCAGCAGGAGCAGTAAGTGGTGTAGCGGTATTCATGGGGGTAGCGGTTACGGAAGGGGTAGGTGTAGCGCCATCGCGACGATCAAGGGCAAAGATCACTGATCCTGCCACAATCACCACCACGATAAGGCCAATAAAGGTAGGAAGGGTGCGCATACTTAGATGTTAGGGAACGATAGATGGTGCTCAGTACGTGCCTGGTAGGCAGCGGCTACCTCAAGCAGCTTGGCCTCCCCAAGATGAGGGCCGATCAGCTGCATACCAACGGGTAGGCCATCGACAAATCCGCAGGGAACTGACATACCAGGGAGACCAGCCACATTAACCGCAACGGTCAGTACATCTTCAAGGTACATCGCGAGTGGGTCATTCGCCTTCTCGCCAACCCCAAATGGCAAGCCAGCAGTAGTTGGGGTAAGGAGTACATCAACATCCTGAAACGCTTGCACGAACTCTTGCTTTACAGCCTGCTGAACCGCGAGGGCTTTCTTGTAGTAGGCATCATGATATCCGCTCGAAAGCACGTGAGTCCCAAGCATGATGCGGCGCTGAACTTCTTCTCCAATATATGCTCCACGAGTCTTTGCGTAGGTCTCAAACAGATCATGAGCACCTCCTGGCTCATCACGCTCAATAGAAGCGCCGTAGCGGATGCCGTCGTAGCGAGCCATGTTCGAGGACACTTCAGCGGGGGCAATAATATAGTATACAGCAAGTGCGTATGGCGTTGAGGGTAGTGTAACTTCACTAATAACCGCACCTTGTGAGCGGAACAGCTCAATCGCCGCATCAACCCGTGCGCGCACCTCAGGATGCAGGCCTTCACCGAAGTATTCCTGCGGAACACCTACACGCAATCCAGCAAGTGTGGCCTGGCCAGGCAGATACGTAGGAACGGCATCAGGAAGTGATGTCGCTTCGTGAGCGTCATGCCCTGCAATGACCTGCAGAACCAACGCACAATCTCGTGCGGTACGAGCAAGTGGCCCCGTTTGATCAAGCGATGACGCCATGGCGATCTCTCCCCAGCGCGAAACCCGGCCATAGGTGGGTTTAATACCGGTTACATTACAGTATGCAGCCGGCTGGCGGATACTTCCTCCGGTATCGGTACCAATTGAGAAATACCCAGCACCAACCGCAGCGGCAGCAGCAGAACCACCCGAAGATCCACCCGCAACACGGTCATGATCCCATGGATTACGAGTCACACCAAAGGCTGAGGTTTCCGTTGAAGAACCCATCGTGAACTCGTCAGTGTTTACCTTACCAAGGCGCACCGCACCAGAAGCATCAAGGCGCTTCACCGTAGTTGCGCTATAGGGTGGCGTCCAGGGCTTCAAGATATTTGAAGCTGCAGTCGTAACCACGCCTTCAGTAGCAAAGATATCCTTCAGGGTGTATGGGATGCCATCAAGTGGCCCGATGATTGTTCCGGCGGCGCGGCGGGCATCGCTGGCATCAGCGGCAGCAAGAGCTGCCTCGCGCTCAATGAGGGTAGCGAGGTTAAGAGCGGTATGAGCAGTTTCAAAACGCTCAAGTGCTTCTTCGGTAAGAGCACGGCTGGTTGTTTCGCCGGCAGCGAGCGCTGCAGCTGCCGCTTCAAGAGTTAGATAGGTCATGCTGAGGCTCCTTCATCAAGTGAAACGGCACGCACCATAATAAGGTTATTTGCCGTGCGCGGCACCCCTGCCAAGATGGCAGCGGTGTTCGGGAAGTGGTGAACTTCATCGACGGCAACCACATTCTGGAGGCCAGCATCGTGGCTTGGCATGCCAGCGTTGGCCTGGGCGAGCTTATCAACATACTGCACAACCCCATCAAGCTGGGTCTGCAGGTGCGCTGCGCGCTCCTCAGGAAGCGCCAGGCGAGCCAATCGGGCAAGGTGGGGTACGTTCAATGTAGACATTAGCTCTAATCTAGCGGAACATATAAAATATGACCACAAACACTAAGCTCGTCCGCGACGAAATCCCCGCAATCATTACTCGCTCTGGCGACACCTGCACCACCCATATCGCCACCGAGGACGAATACCGCGCCCTCCTTTACGCAAAACTCAGCGAAGAAGTCGCAGAAGTAACGGAAGAACCCTCCAGGGAGGAGCTTGCCGACCTTCTTGAAGTTATCTACGCCATTTGTAACTTGGAAAACTGGACCCTCGATGAGGTTGAGAAAACCCGTCTCGCCAAGCGTGCTGAACGCGGAGGATTTCAGAATAGGGTGGTACTTGAACGCCCTGCATAAATATTTTTAGGTGCCTTATAAGGTTACCGGGAGTTCTTATACTTGCATTTTTAGGTAAAATATGGTAAGTGTTGTTATGCCTCGTCGACAGAATACGTCGCGAGAAAGACCTGGCAGAGCCAGGCATAATCCGGTGGTAGAAAAGAGAAAACCACCACTAGGAGAAGAAGATGGACGATCGCAAAATTTACGAAGAGTGGACTGGCGTTTCCACTCTTCAAGAAGTCACACCGCTATCCGCGGCACTCATGGGAGCGCTGTGGATAGCAGTCAACATAGGACTGCACTATCTTCAACGGTAGGCAGTCCCCTCAAAAAACCCCTGTCGCATCGCGACAGGGGTTTTTGCTTTTTCATACCCATCAACAGAGAGACATGCCTCTTAAGCCCACCCTCGTACTATCTCCACAAACGCCTCTTCATCCAAAATAGGCACCCCCAGTTCTTCGGCTTTTTTCAGCTTACTCCCCGCCTTCTCGCCAGCAACCAGATAATCCGTGGCCGCAGAGATACTTCCTGCCGCCTTGCCGCCGGCACGGCGAATCGCCTCTTCAGCCTCTTCCCGACTAAACCCACTTAGCGTCCCGGTTACCACTAACGATTTACCTAGCAAAGGCCCACTTCCCGCCTGCGCAAGCACCGGAACTACTCCCTGTACGCCTTGCGCCACAAGCAGCTCAAGCTCGGCACGGAAGTCCGCTCGAGCAAAACTCTCCGCCAAGCTCTCACCTACTACCGGCCCTACGTCAGGCAACTCGGCAAAATCAGCCTGCGTCGCTCCATACAAGATAGGAAGCGCCGAAGCCAAGCTCCCTACTCCCCGCTCTTGCAGCCACCGCACCAGCGTGCGGGTGGTCTCAGCGCCTACATGGCGAATTCCCAATCCAAACAGCAATCGCTGCAATGACTGCTGCTTACTGGCAGCAATTGCTGCCACCAGTTTTTCGCCAGAAATACGGGCAAAACCTTCAAGCCCCATGAGGTCATCAACGCTCAAGGTGAAAAGGTCAGAAAAGTGAATAACGAGCCCCGCATCAACTAATTGGGCGGCAACTTTCTCACCAAGTCCCTCGATATCCATGGCACCGCGCGAAGCAAAGTGCTCCAACTTGCGCTTAACCACCTCATCGAGCAAACCACCCACCTCCCCGCGGGCTTCAACCGCAGCAATATCTACGTAGTAGGCCACCTCGCCCTCGCGGCGCATCAGGGGAACACCAGCAACCTCGGAGGGATAGGTGTACGGCACAGCGTTGGCAGGACGGAGTGGGAGGACTACTTCAACAACCTCAGGAATAATGTCACCCGCCTTCTGCAGAATAACGGTGTCACCGATGCGAATATCCTTACGCGCAATTTCATCAGCGTTATGGAGAGTCGCCCGCTGCACGGTAGTACCAGCAATCCTCACCGGACGCAGAACCGCCGTTGGTGTCACCGCACCGGTCCGCCCAATCCGCAGCTCGATATCTTCAATGACCGTGGTTGCCTGCTCGGCCGGGAACTTAAAGGCAACCGCACCACGAGGCGCCTTGCCCACCACACCAAGCCGCTCAAATACAGCCTCCTGGTCCACCACCATTACCGCCCCATCAGTACCAAATGGTAGCTCTTTGCGGCGATCACGCCAGGTATCAAGGAACTGCTCAACCTCACCAAGACTAGCACAACGCACGCTGTGCTTCTCAACCGGGAAGCCGAGAGCTCGAGCAATGGCGTGCTCCTGCCAGTGATGCTCCTGGCCCAGATTAGTCGCCACCGCAAAGGCCATGAACTTCAGTCGACGTGCCTTTACCAGGGCCGGGTCAAGCTGGCGCATACTTCCTGCCGCCAGGTTTCGTGGATTCGCATAGGTTGGCTGCCCCGCCGCTTCTTGCTCAGCGTTGATCGCAGCAAAGTCAGCCTTGGTAATATAGGCCTCACCGCGCACCTCAAATATGCCCGTCAGCGCCTTACGAGCAAGCTCAGCAATCTCGGGGTC
>JAGVEG010000002.1 GCA_020058355.1 Candidatus Berkelbacteria bacterium | reverse complement strand
TCCACATACAGCACGACTACTTTCTCAGGCTTGACCAAGTCCATCAAAGACGCGAACTCACTGACAAACGCCACCTGTTCATCGCTGTGGAAACATGACCCGGATGTGTCCATTACAACCACCAGCTTGCGCACGACCTCACTGTACAGCGAAGGGAGGTAGACCCCATTGGCCAGGTGCCGGCGGTTGGGCTTGCGCCATGTAGACTCATCGTTACCCGCTGTGTGTGTTACAACAAACTCGCTCAGGGCATCTTTCCAGTTGATCTTCGGATACAGTAGGTCATCAAGATCCAGCGTGTCTCCACCCTTACCATTACCCATTTCTTTCAATCGCTCAGCCAGCGCCTTGCCTTGACGCAAGGCAGTGTCAATCTGCTGCTTACGCTTGGCCAGTTCTTCTTGAGACACCGGGCTGCCTGAACCTTCACCATAGATATGGTGGTCCATCTCGCCTTCGCCTGAGCCTGCCTTACTACCCTTCGGGTTCTTGGCAGCTTGATCTTTCAAATCGCGGTAGATACGTCTCCAATCCCAGTTCAGATACTTCATATCAGCACAACCGGGTTCAATCATCTCAATCTCCCCACTAGCCCCGGCCATGTTTAGCAGTGTTGTGTTAATGAAGTGATCCTTGGCCATGTTAGCCAACATCAAATCTTCGCGGCTGGTCAGGTCAATCCCTGCCATACGATCCAAGTCACAATGCTGAAACGCCTGGTGTGACAACTCGTGCAACACGAGGAACCTGCGTTGTGGGATGGTTAAACCCTCCAGAAACTCCGGGTGGTAGTATTTATTCCATCCATCGGTAGCCGCTGTGTTGTAGGGTCCAGCGCGGCCATCTGCCGTTACAATAGATTGACCACACATAGTAAGGCCACCGAACACAGCGAACTGTTGGTGCTTGCTGATCCAGATGTGGATGCCTGTGATCATGTTAGCAGGTGAAAGGGTAACGCTCATAGTTTTCTCCAGGTTAATTGTAGGAAGTTCCTACGGTAGTAAGTTTTGTTGTTCGAGTTGGTACACGCGGTTGGTCTCGGTTAGGTATAGCATTCTGTTTTGATACAGACCGGCCTCACATAAAATCTGATAAGCGCACCACTGGCGGTAGTTCATTAGCTCTGACCACATATCTGGGTCTGTATAGATGGTATGAATCTCTTCTTTGCTATGAGTCGCAGCGAGTAGTTCACAATCATGAAAAAACTGTTCGAGGGTTAACTCTTTCATAAGGTACGGTACCGGTTGGTTAGGTGAGGAACCAAACACAGATTGTGGATATCGCTGCACCGCAGAGAACCCAGACCCACCCGCTCATTGAAGGTTCCTCCTGAAAAGTCCAGTGATCCAGAGGTTCGCCGCAGTGGTAACAGTCGTGATCTGTGGGTATCGGTGTGACCTGAGGTGACCCACAATTAGGGCAATGGTGGAGGTCATGAGGTTTCATTCCATTCTCCAGGCAGCGATCCCTATTACCACGGCCATAGCAATGACAAACACTATAGTCACAACATTTTGCCCAGTTAATTCAACAATACACATATCGTTCTCCTAATCAATTAAAATCAAGGCCACACAAACGATGACCACCAGTACAGCCAACACAATCATTCCTCACTCTCCCTGTTTCTTTTTACGTTGTAACGCTGCGAAATAGTACCGCGCTGTGGATCCGTTGGCATTCTTCGGTTTGCGGTATCCCTGCTGCTGTGCAAGGGATACCAAAACATCCACCTGAGAGGACCTTAGTTCGTGAAAGCCCTGGCTCAAGTCGATGCCTGCCGAATTAAGAACTGGGCTTGCCAGTCTGTAGTTGACCATTTTGTCCTCCTTCAGTCAGGGCTTTCTTGATGGCGCCTTGGCGCATCGGAGTCCGCCCCTCCATGTATTTGTCCAACATATTCATACCTTGTCACCCCGTAGAAAAGCCTCAATGTCTTTGTATGTATTCTTAATACCCAAGACCATGCAGGTATTCTTAACAGCTAGCCCGTTCTTATCTGCGCGCCTGCGTGACGAGAGCATGGTGGTATAAAGGCTGGCGTATTCTGCCGGGGTGTGTTTCTCAGCGACCCTCGCGTAATCGAGTGTTTGGAATAACTTCTCGAACTGTTCCGCCAGTGTCGCTTCGAAGCGTTTGTATTGTTCATTCATGACTTACTCTCCTTCGGTTGAGGTTTCTGTTCGGCTTGCTTGCGCTTCTTGTCTGCGCACTCTTTGATGTACTGCTTGGCCCGTTGTTCTCTCAGGGCCTCGCGCAGCTTGTCCCCCATCAGTGTCATTTTTTCTCCTTCGCATGGGCTTGTTGGATCAGGTCAAAGCTACTTGAAAACCACCCGCACCACTGATGGTAAGTTTCTTCCCCCTCAGGAAGAACCCTCCATTCATCAGCGATGGTATCGAGCTCCTCCTTGGTATGCGTAGCAGCCATTAACCGGGCGTCGCGAATGAACTGTTCTTCGGTTAGCGCGCTCATCTTTTCTCCTTGAGTTTTCGTTTGACACGCTCTTCGCATGACTTCATTTTATCGTTCAGGATTATCTCCTGGTACATCAGCCCACCACGAGTGTGGTCTTTGTATCGCTTGGTGGGGGAAGTGGCCACCCTGGCTGGGTGCCAGTCGCGGATAAACTCCACGACCCCCCGCATCGTATAGTTGCGGATCAACATCTTATGCCCCCCGGGTGTAGTTCATGAACTTGGTTGTCATTTCGCTCAGGGACTTTGACTGGCCCATCACGATCAAGGCTTCATTACCACGGCGTACGTAGTTTGTTATGAACACCGCCTTACCCTCGTCCGCCTCCCAGCGTGAGACATACGCCTCTACTTTCTCATGGTTCTCCCGCGTCATGAGTGATGCACACTTGATAGCCTGCACATACACCGCGATACCCTCAGGCAGCTTGGCTTTCATCGGGTCTTTCATGATGTCGTTCCATGTGGCAAGGGAGTCATCCGCACTGACGAACGCTTGAATATCCGCCGCTGCGCTGGCACCCACCGTGCCAGCTAACGCAGCTTGGAACGAATCACCCAGACTGTTACGAGCACTGACCAGGCTGCCTGAATGGGCAAGTGACCGCGCTGATGTGAATGTCTTGGTCACACCTTTCTGCGGGTTGAAGATGTACGGGTTAGACTCCGCCTTGATACCAGTCAATGAGTAGGCGTAGCAGTCCAGCGCCTGTGGGTTCTCGTTAACCCAAGCCAGGATAACCGGGTCGATTTTGTTCTCGACACCCCACTGCACCCACTCCTGCGCCTTAGGTCCGTAGCAGTGCACAGTCGTGATCCGGTTACGGGCATGCGCCGGGATGTTGTCGCCCACACCATCTGTAGCCAGGTTAGTCGTGGCAAACACAACTGAACCTTCGGGGAGGTAGTGAGCCCCGATACGTTTCTCCAGCAGCAACGGGAGCAGTGCGTTCATCACCGCCTTGGGCGCTTTGCCCAACTCGTCAACCATCACGACAATGGGCTTGCCGCTGGCTTGCGCCTTACGCAGTTTCATCAGGGCATTGGGCACAAACTCGACTTCTCGTTTGGCGGGGTCAGCCATGGGGTACAGCAGGTCAGACGGTTCCATCACAGCAGCGTCCAGGTAAACACGCTCGAACTTGTCTTCCGAGAATGACTTGAGGATGCTGGACTTGCCAATTCCGGGAGGGCCTTCGATCAGGATTGTGTTGGTATGGCCAACAGTAGTTACCAGACGGGTGGCTTCGGCTAGGCTCAAGAATACGGACTTTGGCATTTCAAATCTCCAATGCGGTTGGCGAGGCCGTGATGAATAAGACTCATGAGCCACATGAGTCTGAAAAGTTTTTACTACGGTATTAAGTTTCGCGGTTGTAGGCTTCTTGCGCTCGGCGCATAGACTCGGCTTCATTCGAGGTCAACAGCCTGCTAATTTCAAAGCGGCGCTTCGCTAAAGCTGC
>JAGVEG010000053.1 GCA_020058355.1 Candidatus Berkelbacteria bacterium | reverse complement strand
GTGCACTAGTACCGATAACGGTAGTAATCGCCTCCTCAGGGATAACCCGGTGCAGGTACCCCACCGCAATCAGCGGCGCGGTAGCTGCATAGATAATCGTTTCCAGGAATGCGATTTTACTACGTTGTGGCGGCCCCGGAATAACCGTTGCAAATAACAGTGCAAGGACACCGAAAAGCCCCGCCGCTAGCTGCCAGGGCAGCACGGAAGCTCCGCCATAGCGATGTACCAACTGTAAAAGCGGTGCGGCCCAAATACTTGTTAAGAACCCACTCATCAAGACGCCAGCCAGTATAGAAAGTGCTTGTCGCCGTGCAAAAACAATACAACAAACCGTGAGTACGCCAACCGCGGCAAGAAGCAAGAGGTCAAGCTGTCGCATGCAGCAAGTATACAGGAAAGCAGTAATTTCTGTTACTTCGCCAACTTGAGCAGCTGCTCATAGAGATCTTTCTCTTTACCTGAAAGCCGACGCGGGATAACCACCCGCACAATAAGGGTAAGATCTCCCCGACCACCACGATACGGCTGACCCTTGCCCCGGAAGGTAAAGCTCTGACCATCCTGACAGCCAGCAGGAACTTCCAAGGTAATTTTTTCTTCACCCACTCGTAGCTCAAGCTTATCACCCAGCACCGCTTGTGGCACCGAGATTTGTACCTCGGCCTGCACATTGGCAAACGCCGCAGAAAACATGTCGCTAAAGATATCACCGAAGCCAAATCCCCCGCTGAATCCACCAAAATCTCCTGCTCCCCAGCCTGGCTGACCACCTCCGTTACCCATACCCGCGTGACCATAGGCATCGTAGCGCTGTTTTTGAGCAGGATCAGAGAGCACTTGGTAGGCCTCATTAATCTGCTTAAACATCGCATCATCACCACCCTTATCCGGATGGTGTTCGTGGGCCTTCTTGCGGAAGGCCCGTTTTATCTCATCAGCACTGGCTGTGCGCGGAACACCGAGGAGATCGTAGTAGTCAGCCTGGGCCATTGGAGTTATTCCTTGGTAGGCTCAGCCTCTGGCTCGGCATCAGGAGCAGCGTCTGCTGGCTGACTCTGCTGGTAAAGATCAGCACCAACTTTCTGGATCTTCTCAGAAAGCGCTTCCAGCTTCTTGGTGATTGCCTCGGTATCATCACCAGCATGGACAGCCTTGAGTTCCTCAATGGCGTCTTCTACGGCGCGGATATCTTCAGCGGCTACCTTTTCACGAGCATCCTTGAGGGTCTTTTCTGCAGTGTAGATGAGGGAATCGGCTGAGTTACGAGCCTCGATGAGCTCCTTCTTCTTGCGGTCATCCTCAGCGTGCAGCTCTGCGTCTTTACGCATCTTTTCGATCTCGTCATCAGATAATCCAGAGCTCGAAGTAATGGTTACCTTCTGCTCCTTATTGGTTGCCTTATCGAGCGCCTTTACGTGAACGATACCGTTGGCATCAATGTCAAAGCTTACTTCAACCTGTGGCACACCACGCTGTGCAGCAGGAATACCATCAAGAATGAACTTAGTAAGTGTGCGGTTATCGCCAGCCATCTCACGCTCACCTTGGAGTACGTGAATTTCTACCTGGGTCTGATTATCAGCAGCGGTAGAAAAGACCTGTGACTTGGTGGTTGGGATCGTGGTGTTACGCTCAATCAACTTGGTCATTACGCCACCCATGGTTTCAATACCAAGAGAAAGTGGCGTGACATCAAGGAGGAGGACATCCTTTACATCACCAGCAAGTACACCTGCCTGAATAGCAGCACCGAGGGCCACTGCTTCATCTGGGTTTACTGAACGGTTAGGCTCCTTACCGAAGTAAGCACGAACTGCCTCAACCACCTTTGGCATACGAGTCTGACCTCCAACCAAGATGACTTCATCAATCTGGGAAGGCTCAAGCTTGGCATCCTTCAGCGCCTTGCGCACTGGCTCAAGACTACGCTCAACAAGTACCTCGGTAAGCTGCTCAAACTTGGCACGAGTAACCTTTACTACCAAGTGCTTTGGCACTCCATCTTCAGCAGTAAGGAACGGAAGGTTTACCT
Source organism: Candidatus Berkelbacteria bacterium (assembly GCA_020058355.1). Classification (GTDB taxonomy): domain Bacteria; phylum Patescibacteriota; class UBA1384; order CAILIB01; family CAILIB01; genus JAGVEG01. Next base: position 2,906 of record JAGVEG010000053.1, on the reverse strand, counting down.
CAGTTTCCTGGGCGGTAGAAAGCTCAATCTTTGCTTTTTCAGCTGCCTCTTTAATGCGCTGGATAGCATCAACTTGCTTGGAGACATCAATACCTTCCTGTGACTTAAACTCAGCAATCAGGTAGTCCATGAGGACCTTATCGAAGTCATCGCCGCCAAGGTGGGTATCACCATTGGTTGCAAGCACCTCAAAGGATGATTCACCATCAAGGTTACCGAGTTCAAGGATGGTAATATCGAATGTTCCTCCACCAAGATCATAGACGGCAATCTTTTCATCCTTCTTGCGGTCAATACCGTAGGAAAGTGCTGCGGCAGTTGGCTCGTTGATGATGCGCTTTACCTCAAGGCCAGCAATCTTACCAGCATCCTTAGTTGCCTGACGCTGAGCATCATTAAAGTATGCAGGAACGGTGATAACCGCTTCGGTTACTGACTCACCAAGATAGGCTTCTGCATCTGCCTTCAGCTTTTGGAGAATGAACGCTGAAACTTCCTGAGGACTGTAATCAGCGTCACCCATAGTAACGGCAACAGAGCCACCCTTGCCTGAAACCAACTTATAGGGAACGCGATCTGCATCTTCTTTGGTCTCGTCATCGCTGAACTTGCGACCAATAAAACGCTTCACTGAGAAGATAGTGTTTGCAGGGTTGGAGACAGCCTGGCGCTTTGCTGGAGTACCTACAACGCGCTCACCATCTTTCTTGACTGCAACAACAGAAGGAACCGTATTTGGACCCTCTGCGGAAGGGATAACCTTTGCAGATCCTCCCTCCATTACTGCTACAACCGAGTTAGTTGTACCGAGATCGATACCAATGATTTTTGACATAGGAGTAAAATTAACGAGTACTAACAATTACATGCGCCGGGCGAATCACGCGGTCATGCAGCAGGTAGCCGGTTGAGACCACTTCAATAACATGGTCTTCGGGAACCTCTTCATTCACCGTGGTGCCGATAGCTTCATGCTTGGCTGCGTCAAACGTATCACCCGCAAGAACCGTCATTTCGATGACGCCGTTGTTAAGTAGGACATCGAGTAACTGTTTTTGAATGTACTGCATCCCAACCACCCAAGGGTTTTGCGCCTGATCAGCAGGGACTGCCTTAGTTGCGCGAGAAAAATTATCGAGGATGGGAAGAATATCTTCGATGAGTGATTGCTGGCCAAATCGCAGAAGAGTGTGGCGATCGGCTTCCTGGCGCTTCTTCAGATTTTCGATATCTGCAAGTGAGCGCTTCCAGCGATCTTCATAATCAATTTCAACGTTGGTGACCACTTCATCTGATTGTGGAGTAGCAACCTGTTCTTCCTGCTCCGGCGGGTTGTCGGCATGATCCATAGGTGTCATTTACCAATGTAGTACATGATAAATGTAAAGTTAGCTTTACATTTAGTCAAGTGGTAGTGATTTAGGAATTTAGCACTACCTTATTCATGAAGGATTGCTGTACTAGCATTAGTACATGCGAACTCATCCCTGGCACTACACCATTATCGCACTGCTCGGCGGCCTCGCCGGGTTTAGTGTGGGCTCAACCATGCAAACACCCCTCTTCTTAGCTGCAGGCCTCTTTCTCGCAAGTAGATTTCTCCCCACTCGCACACTCCTGATAACCAGTCTTCTCATGATGGCGGGATGGTACCGGACACTCTCGGTACGGTCACTCATAGTACGCACACACCTCGCTCATTCATTTTCAGAAGAAGTACGCCTGGTGAGTCAGGTACCCCGTGGAGCCAGTACCCTTACGCGGTTTAAACGAAAGGACGGTACTACCGTCACAACTACCGCACTTCTACCCCCATTGGCACAGGGCGTGTACCGGCTCACGGGTACCCTATCGCCAAACATCTACGCACCGCACACCCAGCGGTGGTATGCAGCCCACGGCAGCAAGACGGTAGGCATGGTAAAAGCATCCTCGCTACAGCTCGTAAAGCCGCGCGCAAACCACCTCCTCACGGTGCGCCAGTGGATTGTTCGTCGTATCACCACTGCCATCCCTCCACCTGAAGGCAACTTCCTTGCCGGCCTCCTCACCGGAGATACGGGTATCCTCACCCCGCACTTTCGCTCAGCACTCCGGGAATCAGGCACCAGTCACTTGGTAGCGGTTAGCGGTGCAAACGTCACCATGATTCTCGAGCGAGTTCTTTCTGTTTTTCCACTTCAAGGCTCACTTCTGGTAATCGGCGGGAGTACTTGCGCACTTCTTTTTGCGCTTTTTACCGGGATGAGTAGCAGCGTCTTTCGTGGAGCACTCACGGTTTCTCTCAGTCTCCTGGCTCGTGCCTTCACCCGCCCGCCAAACGCCATCACCACCATTCTGCTGAGCGCCTACATCATTCTTTTATTCCGACCATTCGCCCTAGTTGCTGATACCGGGTTCCAACTCTCGTATGCCGCCTACGCAAGCATCGTCTTTCTTAGTACGCCGATAATCAAACTATTCAAGTTCCTCCCGCAGAAGATAGCTGGCACACTTACCGAGACACTTGCCGCAACACTTGGAACCGCTCCAATTATCTTGTGGAAATTTGGCTCGCTATCGCTGAGCGGACTCATCGCAAATCCCCTTATTCTCTGGACCATCCCCCTACTCACTGGTTTTTCAGTAGTACTTACCCTCATACATCACCCGCTCATCAGTATGGTCAGCTGGCTGGCCGCTCGCTGGGGCACGACAGTAATTTACTTTTTCTCCAAATATCCCTTACTTACTGTTTCAAAAACGATCAGTGGCCCACTTGCCACAGTCCTTACGGTAGGCCTACTTTGTGCTGGCCATGCTCTCAGCAAGAAAATTTCCCACTATGAAATTTCTCCTCATCCCACTTAGTATTTTTTGGGCGGTCTTCGTATATCAAAAGGATCGGACTCAAAACCCACCCAAGG
>JAGVEG010000016.1 GCA_020058355.1 Candidatus Berkelbacteria bacterium | reverse complement strand
GGGTTCACCCTCATCGAGTTGCTTGTAATTATTGCTGTCAGTGCCTTGCTTGGTATGTTGGGGATAGGTGCCTTTCTGAATTCGCGGTTACAAACTCGTGATACAGCCACTATTCGCACGGTCCTTGCGGCGGGACAGGCAGTAGAGCTCTATCGTGTTAAGAACGATCGTGCTGTCATTAGCAATATCCAAGGTGCGACGACAACATATGATTCGAGTAATACCAATGGCATTGCGTATCAGTATGGCGATATCCATAGTATTTTTACGGGTACTGAGAGTGCCACAAGCTATGGGTTGAAACTCCCAACTACGTTCAATGAGTCATGGGGAACGGGGCCGACGTACACCTATCGAGTGCCAGGTACCTCCCTTGCTGGTGCGGGTCGCGTACCGACGAAGGATGTTGTGGCGCCGGGCTCGCCACACTATGTGCTTGCAGGGGCTTTAGTGGGGCATGAACCACGCATCGTGGGGTATCAGCGGTTTGCGTATGCCACGGAGGCGGGAAGTCTTTCCTATATAGCTTATCTTAATCCGGCTGCCTTGCAGAACGGACCCGGTCTCGTCCTTGAGACAAATCCAGTGGTTACGCGGACTAGTGGTCAGTTCCAGGTAGCGTACTCGCTTGTAAACAACTCGTATTTTCCACTGACTCTTGATTTTACAACAGGTCAGTTTCGTAAGGGAACCTTTCTTCGTGGGCAGGGACAGGCACAGCTTGCTCCAGTTGGTGAACTGTCTACTGAGAGCTCGGCGAGTACGCTCGGTCCAAGTGAGCGACGCACTATCACTGTACAGTACCCCGACGACGGTTCGCTGACACTCGGAAATGGGTTTGCTCAGATTTCAGTAACAATTCGTCACGCGCCATACACCAACAGCACTACTGGCGCAACGACAATAGCGAGTACGGCAACAGCACTTCTTTCCGTGAGTATCCCCTAGAGAGGACTGGCCCTTTTCCCTGAAGTGCGCTACCCTAAGCAGGTGCTTCGGGGAATAGCATAGTGGTCTAGTGCGCCGGGCTGGGGGTCCGGAGATCGGAGGTTCAAATCCTCTTTCCCCGACCATACAAAAGGAACGGTTCTGCCGTTCTTTTTGTATGGTGTAATCATGTATACTTCTCGTATGAAGTTTATGAACCAGTACAAGGTGGTATTCCTCGATTGGGACGGCACGCTGTGCGCGTCGCGCTTTTGGGGTCAGTGGGCCACGGGGGAAATGGCAGGAGCCTATCAAGTGATCCAGAATGAGTTCTTTGCGCATCATGGTGATTTTATTGTCCGGTGGATGCGGGGTGCTGAATCTGCAGAGACAGCCTGTTCACTTCTCTCAGGAATCACGGGGGTTTCGTCAGAAGAGTTACTTGAAGGTCTTGCTGAAAGTTGTCGAGAAATGCAATTTATTAGCATCGCAATACCAAGCCAGATTAAACAGCTACGAGACAAGGGTGTGAAGGTGGTCCTAGCTACGGACAACATGGACACCCTTTCCCGCTGGACTCTACCAGCTCTCATGCTGGATGGTCTGGTAGATGAAGTCCTCAACTCATACGCGTTGCAGGCGCTGAAGCGCGATATCTCACCCTTGGGTGAGAGCCTTTTCTTTGCTGAATATTTAAAAATGCATCAGATCCTACCCGGCGAATCACTCCTCATTGATGACAGTGGTAAGAACAGTATCGTTGAGAGCTTTGGCATTGATTTTGAGCAGGTTACCAAGGAGAAAACGGCAACTGCTATCCTGGACTCACTTCTTGAATCAGATACTATACCCCTATGAGCAACGAAATCGAGCGAAAATTCTTTCTGAAAGAACTCCCTGATATAGCAGGGCTGCAAAAGACCCATCTTGAGCGGCATTTTCTCTATGTAGGCGAGGGGATCGAGCTACGCATCCAGAGCACCGGTACGAAGCACAAGCTGCAGCGAAAGATTTCGCTCAGTGAGCAGGAGCGTGAAGTGCAAGAGATCGCACTTTCCCTGGAAGAATTCCAGCGCCTCAAGCTGAGTGCCCAATCATCCATTGAGCGTGAGAGTTATCATCTTGCAGATTCGCCAAAGACTGACATCCGTATGTACGGCGGGAGATTTGCCGGCCTCATGCGCGCGGAATTTGAGTTTAGCTCCCGCGAAGAATCACTCGCCTTTACGCCGCCTGCGTGGGTGGGCGCCGAGATTACTGGTACGCCACTCGCACGTGACGCGGAACTATTGCAGCTCTCTGAAGAGGATTTCCAGCAGCTACTCCAGCAGCTTTAGGGCTTGTTTCTGAGATAAAAAACAACCCCTCTTTCCAGTTGGAGAGAGGGGCGGGGAATTCTTCCCAGGTTAGATGGTACGCCGCCGGCGTACCAGAACGAGGGTGCCTCCGAGGCTCAACAGGACCAGAGTGCCTGGCTCGGGGGCCGAGGATGCACCAACGTCGTAGAGCATAGAACTCAAGCTGGTCATCCCGTAAGCTAGTGCTCCAGGGTTCTGTACGGTAAATGCTTGTCCGGTAAGCCCAGGTGTATAGTCCCAGACCTCAAGTACACCAGCGCCGCTGGCAACTGCATCGTATGCTGCGATGCGTACAGCACCAAGACTAAATACAGTGCCGTCAAAGGCTGATCCAAGATTGTTCATCCCAAACAGTAGGGTATTATTCCCGGTCTGCGGGGTGCCGGACTTTAAGCCGAAGGCGGGATTTACCGAGTCAGTCACTCTGTAGGTGCTCGTAATGGAAAACGTGGGGTTTGTACCAACTACGGGCAGTGCCCCTAAGTTTATGGAAGAAAGACCCGTCAGGAATCCTCCACGTTGGTAGCTGCTTGCAGCTTGGGGTCCATTAGTCCCATTTTCAAACCCTTCAGTGATTTGCGCGAATGATGGTGCTCCAATGACGGTAAGTACACCGAGAGCGAGAAAGATTTTCTTCATCTTTTATTTCTGG
>JAGVEG010000028.1 GCA_020058355.1 Candidatus Berkelbacteria bacterium | reverse complement strand
CGACTAAAATCAGTTGAAGATGCTATGCCTGAGCTAAGAGCAATACATAACCTTTCAACTCGAAAGCCAAAGGTACAGTTTTTTGAAGGGGTAGAGGGAATAAAGGAAATATATTCAGACACCTTAAAGGTCAAGAGGCCTATTATTGGTTGGAGTGATTATGAGCAAATGCGACAAGTTCTTGGTGAGCCCTACTTTGAAGTGTACCCACCAGAGCGTGCGCGTAAGAATATTTCATTCAAAACAATATTGACTCCATCAGACTTTGCAGAGAAACAGGTGAGTAAAGATTACGGCTTGTTACGTGAGACCAAGTACCTTCCAGAAGGAGCCTTGGCAACAGAAATCAATATTTATGGCAATAAAGTAGCATTAATGAGTTTTCGTAAAGACAATCCTATTTCAGTATTAATTGAGGACGATGCCATCTCGAATAGTTTACGAACAATCTGGGAACAGCAGTGGGATTCACTATAAAAAGGTATCAGAAGCATATGCTTCGACAATGTATTCAGGAGTGAGTCTAGCCTTGTTCTAACCTCAAGAATGTGGCTCTGTGAGCCAAGAAAAAACACCCAAAACGGGTGTTTTTTCTTGGCTGGGGATGAGGGATTCGAACCCCCGAATGACGGGACCAAAACCCGCTGCCTTACCACTTGGCCAATCCCCATGATTTTGGTCTGTGCACACACAGTGTGTACAGGCTTAAATCATTTGTAAGTGCCGAGTGGTGAACGCTAGTGATACCACTTGGCCAATCCCCATTACTTGGAACTGTACATACAAAGTATGTGCAGTTGTAAGTAATTATGTAAGGACAAGGGGTGAGCGAAGTGATTTGAACCTGAAAGGTTCTGAGCGAAGCGATACCACTTGGCCAATCCCCACAATATTTAATGCTGTAGATTAGCCGCGCTACGCACTGCGGCCAATCCCCACTAGCGAAATCTGCACGCCACTAACAAAGGTGTGGGCAATCCCACAATAGCAAATCCTACCCATTCGAACAGGGGTTGCTTTACTGCGAGCAGTAAAACCTAAGCCCCACCATGACTTCCCGACTCGAGGCCCTTAGCGATACCGTGATCGCCATCATCATCCTCATGATCTTCGAGATCAAGGTACCTACCGGCAAGATTATGTAGGCAAACATGCATCTCTTGTTTTGGCTGTCGCTCACTCCCCTTGCCACCGCCTGGGTTGGCGAGCACGAAAACTTCCATCAGCGGTGGCCGGTCCTAATCTACGCCCTGGTCGGATTCTGCTCCGGACTTGCCTACTTCTTGCTCTCGTAGACCATTATCAAGGCAAACTCCGAGAGCGCCGTCCTGAAGCGCATCGAGAAAGATAAGAAGGGTATTTTCACCCAGCTCGTCTACCTCATGGCAATTCTTATTGCCTTCATCTCCCCCATTACCACCCTTTTCCTGATTGGTGCCACCGCCCTTATCTGGCTCATTCCTGATCGACGACTTGCAGTGGTTGAGTAATCCACCTCAGAAGCTAACCCCACCAAGATAATTTACATTCTCAGTGAGGAGTGGTAGAACAGAGCCAATCCCATACAAGGAGAAGAAAGAATTGGCAAAAAGAGCGATTAATACGCAAAAACTACTCAAGGATAATGCAAAGGGAAATCTTGGGCGCTTCTGGCAACTAATGGCAGAACGCGCGAAAGATATCGCAGACCAACTCACTGACGACGAGTGTCAATTGATACTCGCAGGAACCGGAACAATTGAAGAACGACTCTGGCCTCCTTCACTTGGAAGTCTACCAACAATCAGTTGGCAACCGATTGCTGCGCCAAATAACCCAAATGGCGCCTGGGCAAAAGCCTTAAAGGCTGCGGTTGAAAACCTCTACGAGTAGCTACTTAATCTTGAAAAAGGGAGCCCAGTCTGGGCTCCCTCATCTATTTTTGCAAAGAAAAGTGTTCACAACTCCCCTAATACGCCAGGTTCTGTCCGTAGGTCCCTCGCGGTTGCTACGTGACGACTATCTCTCTCTGCGGTGGGATCTGCTGCAATCCGCCAGGACGCTCTCGATTAAACGAGTGACTGCAGCAGTCCAGCCCACCTTGCAGGCCAGCACGGTTTACCCCGCACCTGGTCACCCAGGACACGCGGGAGCTCTTACCTCCCGATTTCACCCTTACCTGTGCCCGAGGGCCATCGGCGGTATGTTTCTGTTGCGACTATCGCGCGGCTCGCGCCGGGTTGGATTTCCCAACTACTGTTCCCTGTGCCTGCCCGGACGTTCCTCTACCGAAGTAGCAGCCGTCTTGAGAAGTTGTGAACAGATTTAAGGTAGCAAACAATCAGGGTATTTCAAAACGAAACCCCCAAGACTAGCTCGGGGGATCGGGATGTTCCGCAATGTACTTATTGTACTCTGATGTGAGGTGTCTTTTCATATTCTGCACATAGGCGCCGGTCATTATATCCCAAGTTGTTTCAGGTCCTTCGATTTTTCCACGCTTATAGTCAAGTGGATCAAAACGACCCAAGAAGCGCTCACCAATCATTACCCCGAAGAGCTGATCATCAGTGACACCTAAAATCGTATAGCTGTACTGGATATCCTCCGCTTTTTTGTTGTACTGATGTCCTCGGGAGAGGATTACAAAACGAATTCTTCGTCCAGTATCAATGAAAGTTAGGTCTTGCACCTGCTGTGCAATGAATCCCTTCTCGCGATTTGTACGAATGGCTTTAAAGCTTGCTTCAAACCATTTGTCCCATGCAAAGATCCCGATTCCAATAACCACTGAAACGATAGCTAGTACTTGTATAAGCCTTAGCCACTTAATTTTTTTCATTCTTTTCTCCTCTGCGGAGAAAACCAGAATTCAAGCCTAAATACAAGTAATGTGGACTATTCCGTGGTCTTTAAGCGAAAACTGCTCCGATGCTGATCGGTCATCCCTTCCTGCTGAAGCACGGCAATATGCTGACGCGTGCCGTAGCCGGCGTTCATTTCCCAGCGGTATTCAGGGTATTCAGCGGCGAGGCCGGCCATGTGGCGGTCACGAGCAACCTTGGCAACAATGGCGGCCAGCATGATTTCAGGAATTTTGGTATCACCTTTAATAAAGTGTTCGGTGGGGACACGGTCCTCAAAGGGGTGATGCAGGCCTGCGTCAGCGAGAATCTTCTCTGGCCAGAAGCCTTGGCGCTTGAGAGCCGCAAGGGCGCGCTCGGATGCGAGGCGAAGAGCAGCGGGGAGGCCAAAGAAATCAATCTCCCCTGCTTCTACCTCGCCAATACCGATCACTACGCCAGGCTCTTGCTGGAGGGCGGTCACGACGGCTTCGCGCTGCTTCTTGCTTAATGCCTTACTATCACGGACTACCGGGAGTCGCTCAATGACCGTAGGGTCAAGAATTGCTGCCGCACCAACAAAGAGCGGGCCCGCCAAAGCGCCCCGCCCTACTTCATCAATTCCAACAGTAACCGGTGTCAGTTTCATACTCATTGGGCCTAGTCGAAGACTTTTTGAGATGGGTTTATTATTTCTTCAGGAGTGGTGCTAGGTACCGCCCAGTATGACTCTCAGGAATCTTAGCAATCATTTCTGGAGTTCCTTCACCTACCACAGTTCCACCACCAGATCCGCCCTCAGGACCCATATCAATCAGCCAGTCTGCACACTTGATAACATCAAGATTATGCTCAATCACGAGGACTGAGTTGCCCTTATCTACCAGTGCCTGGAGCACGCCGAGGAGCTTACGAACGTCTTCGAAGTGAAGGCCGGTAGTTGGCTCATCAAGAATATACAGGGTCTTACCGGTTGCGCGGCGTGAAAGCTCGGAAGCGAGCTTGATGCGCTGTGCCTCTCCCCCTGAAAGGGTGGTAGCGGACTGACCAAGGCCTATATAGCCAAGACCCACTTCTTGCAGCAGACTCAGCTTATTCATGATGGCAGGGACGCTCGCAAAGAATTCTGCCCCTTCATCAACGGTCATGTTGAGAACATCAGAGATGCTCTTACCCTTGAAGGTTACTTCCAGGGTTTCCTTGTTGTAGCGGGCACCCTTACACTCGTCACAGGGAACATACACGTCTGGGAGGAAGTTCATTTCAATCTTACGCATGCCGTCACCAGCACAAGTTTCACAGCGTCCGCCCTTGGTATTAAAGGAGAAGCGGCCAGTTTGGTAGCCACGGGCCTTTGCCTCAGGAGTTGCCGCAAACAGATCGCGGATAGTAGTGAAGATACCGGTGTAGGTTGCCGGGTTGGATCGTGGAGTACGACCAATCGGGCTTTGGTCAATGTCAATAACCTTATTGACGTGCTCAAGACCAGTTACGGTCTCGTGCTTTCCTGGCATTTCCTTGGTCTGGTAGATGTGCTGGTTCAGTACCTTGGCCAAGATATCGTTTACCAGGGTTGATTTTCCAGAACCTGAAACACCGGTGATACCCACAAGGCGACCAAGCGGGAAGGAAACGGTTACATTACGGAGGTTGTGCTCACTAGCATTTACGACAGTGATTTCTTTATCATTTCCGGCGCGACGCTTCTTCGGTACGGCAATTTCTTCTTTTCCAGAAAGGAACTTACCCGTGATGCTATTGGGGTCAGCAAT
>JAGVEG010000070.1 GCA_020058355.1 Candidatus Berkelbacteria bacterium | reverse complement strand
GATGTCCCGTTGAAGAAATCGGGAGGAACTCAGTAACTCCCTGCAAGGCACCGAGGAGGATGGCAGCTAGGTAATTCATCACCTGATCCTAGCACTAAGTCTGACGGAATCCACCGATCCAGTAGGTTCTGGTGAAGGTACTGCCGAATGCAGTAGTTTCGCGTGTCTGTGGTTTAAGACTCACACATTCAAGGCCCGCAAAAAGCGCAAGGAGCTCTTCTTTGGTGAAGACTTTCTCAACCATATCGGTTTCAGGAAGTACGTAGCTGCCGTCTTCGGGGCCAGGATTGCTGGCGATGAGCTCGGTACTGGCTGGGTCAGTCGCTAGGGTGTGCAAAAGAAAGGTGGCGCCAGGTTTCATGACTCGTAGAAGTTCCCCTGCGTAAATGGCGCGCTCCTCGGCGTTCAGTGAGTGCAGCGTCATCATGTCGATCACCAGATCAAAGGCACGTGGCGCAAAGGGGAGGGGATCACCAGAGCTCAGTTCCGTAAACACACAGACAGTATCAAGCTCAGCTGCGGCTGTTATCGCACGAGCTTCTTCGATGGCGCTAGGAACAATATCAATGCCGACTACTTCATAACCATGCCGGGCAAGCTCTCGGCTATTACGACCAAGACCACAGCCAACATCAAGTGCTTGGGGAGCTTTCTCTGACGGAGTTAGTTGGTGGGTGCTCAGAAAGTTACTGAGTGCACGTGAGGGTACCTCGCCGTATTGGGCTGGGAGATTATGGTGCTTGGTGTATTCATTAATCCAGCGAGCGCGTTGCATGCAAATAATTTAGAGAGAAGTGGTGGTATGTGCTTCCTCTAGGATAGCACGTACCTGGGTGTAGGTGGTTGCGCGTGCCAGTTCCCCGCGGATGTGTGAGGCGGTGGGGTGGCTACTTATATAGCCAAAGAGATGCTTTCTGACCGTTAAAACGCCGCGCTCGCCCCAGAATTCCTCGTGAAGGGCAAGGTGGCGGAGGGCTACAGTGAGTTTCTCGTGAATTGTCGGGGTGTGGCGAGTAAAGACCCAGGGATTGCCCATGCTGGCACGCCCCACAAGGAAGCCATCGGTTCCAGCGAGTGTTGCACGTTGAATACCATCATCCAGTGATGAAATGTCACCATTCCCCACTACTGGTATGCCGAGTTCGGCTTTAATGACGGTGGTGGCTTGTCCGATTGCGTCCCAGTGCGCTTCACCCTTGTAGAGTTGAGCGAGGGTGCGTCCGTGGAGGGTGATGGCATCCGGTTTTGCTGGAAAGAGTTCATGCATCCACTCAACAACCGTGATTTCACGATAGCCAAGACGTGTTTTAACAGAGATTGGCAGTACTCGTCGCCCTTGTCGGTTTGCGGGCAGGCTCTCCCTACTAAGAGCTACGGCATCAATGACGCTCGGAGCAACACCAAGCTCGGCGAGACTGGCGCCGTCTGCCCAGCGCTGCATGCCTTCACGAGTTTTTTCAATAATAGCCCTGGCGCGTGGGGGATCAAGAATAAGTCCGGCACCGGCTCCGTGTTCGGTAACGTTCTTGGCAGGACATCCCATATTAATATCAATGCCATCAAAGCCCAAGGCCGCAGAAACAGCGGCTGCCTGGACAAAGGCTTCAGGATCACTTCCAAAAATTTGTGCTACGACTGGGATTAATGAAGGACTATACGCAAGATCAGAAAGCAGGCGCAATGCTCCGGCGCGGATGCCTTCGGCTGCGGTAAATTCAGTCATAGTGTAGGCCGGCTGGCCCACTTCTTCGGTGATGGTTCTAAAGGGCATGTCACTCACGCCATCCATGGGAGCCAGGGCGGCAAAGTGATGGGGGAGGGTGTGCCAGAAGAAGTTCGACAAAGCAGCAAACTAGGGAGTAAACTATACCTACTGGTACCCGTTACTTCATAGAAATGCAAGAACCAACCCCCACACCTATTGCTCCACTCCAGCCACAGCTTCCTACAGATTTTCTGGCGCAGTCTCCCCATGAAGAGGCACGCACGAACGCTGAGCTTGGAAAACTCCTCCGCGCTGTTGAAATCGCATGGAATAATCCCTGGCGCACCATGTGGCGTGGTTTTCTCTATGGCTTCATGACCACCTTTGGCGCATGGGTGGGTACTATCCTGATTATTATTGTAAGTGCACTGATCGTTAGCCGGTCAGGTTTGGCGCAGTCACTTCTTGAAGAGTCAAAGACGTATATTACCGATATTCAGAATTCAGTACTTGAGCAGCAGCTCGACAAGGTTCGCCAAACACTCCCACAAGGAGAAACAGGTCTCGAGAATTCGGTTGAAAGCCTCTTCCCAAGTACGCCTTCTCCGTCAGCTACGCCAAAAATTACTCGGTAATGGCATTAGTTCTTGTTGGTGCTACCGGTGACCTTGGTCGTCGTAAGTTAATTCCCGCTCTTGCTTCATTGCAGGAGAAGGGGGTTACACTTCCTCAGATGATTCTGGTGGGACGCCGCTCACTTACCCAAGATGAAATTATCCATACCTTGTGCTCACAGGTACCGGGTGACCAGTGCCCGCGCTTTGTGGGGCAGGTACGTTATGTACAGGGTGATAGTGCCGATCCAGTAACCGTGCAGACACTGTACGGCATGGTGCAAGACCCTGAGGTACTTACCTGGTACTGCGCACTCACACCAATGGCAGTACAGGGAATGATTGATACACTCTGTGCGTTACCCGAAGATGCGCGCTCACGTACCCGACTCGTTCTCGAAAAGCCATTCGGTACAGACGCGTATGATGCTGAACGTCGTATGCAGCAGCTACGCGCCGCCTTTTCTGACGACCAGCTCTACCTGATTGATCACTACATTGCCAAGGAAACGATCGAGAACTTTATTACACTGCGAACTGCCAATCGCTTGCTTTCGCGCGCGTGGACCACTGAAGACATTGCCGATATTACCGTCCGTTTCAGTGAAACTGAGCAAGTCGGTCATCGCCTGGAGCTTTATCGCTCAATTGGTATTGTGCGTGATGTGGTGCAGAACCATCTACTCCTTATTGCCGCAGCAACCTGTGCTGATTTAGTTCCTGGTCAATCCGTGAGTACCCAGCGTTCCATGATTGCTGAGTTTTTGCGCAGTATCGCACCAGCTGATCCAGCTGAAAGTTCTATTTGGTCAGATCCCTCCCTCCCAGAGGTAGTCGCAACGGGTGTGAAAACAACCCTTCACTCAAATCATCCTCGTTGGAGTAGTGTGCCAATCTTCATTGAGGCAATGAAGCATGCTGAAGAAAGTGACGTTTCCGTGACGGTGATGTTCCGCGGTGACGTAACCGCCTGTGAGTACCTGCGCTTCACCTTGCAGCCAAAAGAGCGTTTTACGATTAGCGTCCTCACTCGAGGTCCCGAAGGCCTTACTGAAGCCGCCTTCTCACACGACTTCCCACCAATGCACTACGCCGACGCCTACGAGTGCCTCCTTGCTGACATTCTCTCGTGGGACCGCATGTTTGCCATGCCATACGAAGTGATTGCTGAGGGGTGGCGGATTGTTGGCCCATTGCTTTCAATGCCGATTGCGCAGAAATAAAAACTCCCACCGCGGGTGCGGTGAGAGTGTGAGGTCAAGCGGGTTTCAGTACTGGTGTTGAATGACGAGAACTGACCAGTTCCCATTTGTCATATTTTTCCCTGTCACGTAGAAACTCCTCGTTTCTGGGTCATACTCCATGACTCGCTCCAAGGTGACCACCTGCCCCTCGTGGCGAATTGCTTCAGGTAAGGCAATCTTTTCTTCGGGGAGCTTACCCCCTAGGAGCCAGCGCTCGATTCGTGCTTGGTGATGTGATTGCCAAGTATCACGAAGCTCAAGAATGTTTTTACTCCCGTATTCCCACCCACTCTCCGCATAGTGCAGATTATGTGGTGAGTATTGCGAGAATGTAGGGAATTTTTGCAATATACCACCGAACGAATTTTGGCTCGTCAGAGCATATGGTTTAGTGGGCCCACCGTCTACGATAAAGCCTGTCTCGTTTTGAATGACGAGAACCCCAGCCTCTACACGAATTCCCTTAACTACTGTAGATGAGGGGATAACTCGCGTCAGTGACCAGCCAGCCGGTAGGTCACCAGTAGTTACGTAGGATGCCATGAGTACAATTTTGCGCCCACTTATTGTCTCCCGTCCACCAAGGAGTACCTTTTCTCGGGAGGCATCCAGGACTTCTTCAAGTACTATCCCCGGGTTGGTTGGGATAGGAATAGGAAGATTATTTTTGCTTAGGGTTGGCTTTATTGTGCCGTCATGCATGCGGTAGTAGCCAAACTGGTAGCCATCTTTTGCATAGATGACTCTTTCTTTTGTTTGTTCAACCAGTGAAGTGCCAGTAGGTGAGAAGCTTACATTGGCAGGGAAAAGTTGACTAACTCCAGTGGCATCTATCAGTGCGGTAGTGGTGCCGCTATCCAGTACTACTTGCCAGAGATTTTGTCCCTCTATTCTTCCCCCGATCACCACCTGGTCCCCTTTGCGGGGTAGTGGTGTAGTGGAGTCAAGAATAGTCGGCGCGGTGAACGCGCGCAAGACTGTAGTGGGTGCCTCGGGGAGGGGGCTCACGCCACCGCAGCCGCTAAGGGTCAGGAGGCCAAGAACTAAAGTAAATAAACGAACTTTCATTTTAAGGTTCCTTTGTATGCCTCCCATTGGGAGGACTTTTTGAGATTACTCTGATGATTACCATTAAATGACAAATCTGTCCAGATTACCTACACTAATTCATATTGGTAACTCACAGAAATGGAAAGTATGAATGTTGTTATTGTGGGGCTTGGTCGGATGGGTTCGGG
>JAGVEG010000106.1 GCA_020058355.1 Candidatus Berkelbacteria bacterium | reverse complement strand
TTATTGGTAATTAACCCAACAGACTCAAGAAGTTCTTGTGCCTGGGCTCCGGCTACTCCGAGTGGACGTAGATCTGCTAGGAGTAAGTGGCTTTCTGTGCCACCAGAAACTAGGCGAATTCCTCGCTCTTGCAACGCCGCAGCAAGGGCCTTTGCATTGGTGACAATAGCTTGCGCGTACTCTTTAAACGATGGCTGGGCTGCTTCTTCAAGGGCAACACCAAGTGCCGCAATAGTGTGGAGGTGTGGTCCACCTTGTAGGCCAGGAAACACTGCCTTATCCAGCTGCTTGGCAAGTTCTGACTTAGTAAATACCATGGCTCCGCGAGGACCTCGTAGGGTCTTATGTGTGGTAGTCATGATGGTGTCAGCAAGACCAAAAGGTGATGAGTAAACCCCACCCGCAATCAGGCCCGCTACGTGGGAAATATCGGCATGGAAATGAGCACCGACTTCATCTGCAATTGAGCGGAATTCTGCGAAGTTGATATCGGCAGGATAGGCAGTACCACCACAGACGATCATCTTTGGCTGGCACTGACGTGCCTTCTCACGAATAGCCGCATAGTTAAATTGCTCAGTCTCAGGGTCAACCTCATAGAACTCAATAGTATAGATTGAGCTTACGAATGTTACGCTGTGACCATGAGAAAGGTGACCACCATGATCTAGGCGGAGTGAAAGAATAGTGTCTCCCGGCTTTAGAAAGGCATGGTAGACGGCCAGGTTTGCTGGTGAACCAGAGTGAGCCTGTACATTTACATGGTAATCGGTAGCAAATACCTCACGAGCCAGTTCTTGTACTCGTACCTCGAGAAGATCGGCTACAGCATTACCCGCATAGTAGCGACGACCCGGATATCCTTCGGCGTACTTATTCACGAAAACACTCGAAAGTGCTGCACGCACCGCAGGCGACGTGTAGTTTTCTGAGGGAATAAGACTCAACGTATCTTGCTGGCGTAAATCCTCCTGCTGAAGAATATCGAGTATGCTCATGAGCGTGATTGATTAGAGGCGGCAATAAGTACGTTGTGGGTAAGCCAGGCAACCGTAAGGGGGCCAATTCCACCCTTTTCCGGAGAGAGTGCGCGAGCAACCTGATTGACTGAATCAACATGGACATCAGCAGCGGTATTGAGCACCACCGCGCCTTCTTTGACCCATTGATAGGTGATTGTGTCAGCTACACCGGTACCAGAAATAAGAATATCAGCCTTCGTTGTTAGATCCAAAATAAGAGGTGTTTCTTCATCAACTGCGGTAATCATATAGCCATGCGCCGCAAAATAGCGAGCAAGCGGCTGGCCCACCAAACGCCCGGTGCCGACAACCACCATCTCATCCGACGGAGCAATAACCTTGTAGTGATCAAGGAGACTCACCACACTTCCAATCATTGGAGGCATCATTACGCTACGATTGGCGATGTGTGCCTCAAGGGTCGGCATCACAAGAGCTGGATCCCAAGCTTCCGCCAAACCATCAACATCCTTTGTGTGAGGAATTGCACGGAGTAACTGGGTAATCATCTCAGATGTCCATGACTCAGGTAGTGGAAGCTGGATAATAATGCCGTGTACGTCATCGTCAGCCGCAAGGTATGCAATCACCCCCAGCACATCTTCTAGTGGGGTAGCTTCTGGCATTTGGTAGAGCGAGAGCATGGCACCAAAAAACCGCAGGCGTTTCCCCTTCTGTTTGATGTATGCAGTACTTGAGGGATCCTCCCCTAGCTGAATAACGGCGAGGTGAGGATCTGTTCCGGCCGCAATAAGCTCATCAGCCCATGTGCGGTGCACGGCATCAAGTTGATCAAGAATTGGTTCTGCGGTGAGCGAAATCATACAACCACCCTACCAGAATCTTGAAAGCGTGCAGCCTCTTGCTCACGAAGAGAATACCACGCATTTTTGGCCACAATAATATGATCGATGAGCTCAATGCCAAGGAGAAAACCAGCCTTTCGTAAGTAGTCTGTCATGACCCAATCCTGCTTACTTGGCTGGGGATTACCCGATGGATGGGTGTGCACCAGGATGCACCCCACCGCATTTGCCGCGAGAACCGGGCGAAAGACCTCACGGGGATGTACCAAGGCTGAAGTAACCGTTCCAACTGAGACTAGAAAACGCTCAAGGAGCATCCCCCTCCCATTGATAGCGAACACAACAATATGTTCTTGCGGAGCGTGTGAATAATCAGCAACCGCCGCAACAATATGCTCAGTTGTTACTGAGGTGCTCCCCCGCTCTCGCTGTAAGGCATACGGCAGTGCTAAGGCTGCCAGAATGCGTGCGGCCCGTGCTGCACCAATACCTGGATGCGCCCGCAGTCGCTGAAAACTTGGTGGCGTTGTTGGCATAAGGAGTGCCTGTACCTCATGAGCAACTCCAAGAACCGGTGTACCCTTTCTTCCGGTACCCAAGAGAATTGCTACCAGCTGCTGCACACTAAGAGTCTCGGGACCCTTACTTGCAAGGAGCTCTCGGGGCAACAGCTGTGTTGTGAGTGAGTCTTTAGTGAGCATGTCCCCACCATAGCAGGGACATGCTTCATGAATAACCTGGTCCTACATTACTATTTTAGTGCCGCATCAACCGCAGACTTTAGCTGCTCATAGTCAACAGCACCCTCAACGAGTACCGCACTACCGACATTTGATCCCTTTACAATCACCGTAGCTGGTGTGCCAGTAACCCCGTAACTTGCACCGGCATTTGTTTGATCATCAACAATTTTGCCACCCCTTCCGCTTGAAATACAATTCCGAAGCGCAACAGCATCAGGTACTAAGTTCTCAGCTGAAGCCTGCAGGGTTTGTGAAGTAAACTGCCCAGCGAAGTTATCATCAATCAATTTCCAGGCAGCATCCTGACTCTGTTCTGTTGCACAGGCAACCACAATTGACTTTGCTCGTGCATCCGGATGGATACTCAGCGGAAAATGACGAGTGATCCACGCCACCTTACCGTCATAATCTTGCATAATACGCTGCATCGTTGCGTGGTGACGCTGGCAGAATGGGCAATCAAAGTCATTATACTCGATCAAGGTAACTTGGGCACTTCCTGATCCGCGACGTAGCTCATTCTTCTCAATGGCAGGTAACGTACCTTGCGCCTTCTTCCCTACTTTTTGCACCGCTGTATCCTTGGCACCACCCACACCAGCCCCAATCAGTGACTGGTTCGTGTCCCAGAGAACAAGTGCTGCCACCGTTACCGCAATTGCATACGTATAGCTATTAAATAGAAGAGGAATCAGAGAAAGCACGAACCCCTTAGGGTTAGTATTCCAGGTTGGTCGTTCGGTCATAGAAGTGTGTTAGAGAGTAAATTGAGCACTTCCCTTGCTATAGGTAAAGAAGGGGCTCACCAGGCTTGTTGTCGATTGCTCAGTGGTTATGACATTAAGCCACGGATGCGCTGTAGTAGGGCCGCCACAGCCTTTGTAGGCTGCAATGACGTCCGCCTGAGCCTCGCGCTCAGGTACTGCCATCCCATCATACTGTTCGAGAAATGTGTAGACCGTGAACTCTTCACCACGATCTGAAATATTATCACCACTCCTCCCAAGCGCTGCCTGTTCACCCGTACGCGTACACACCGCAAGGAAATAATCCCGAAATGTTTCGGAGCTCTGAATAGAGCTTCCCACCTCACACCCGTACCCACGGAAACCGGCGGCTGGCCGTACCTCGTTTACATATCCCCCGAAGAAGAGAGCATCGGCAATTGATTGCGACTGGGTTGGGGAAGCAATTGGTCCATTGGCATACACCAGATTAGGATCACACTGCGGATTACCATTTACATCACCACTTGGCTTGGCCGTAACACGACCCCACCCCTGTCCGGTATAGATCTCAGTAGGCACTCCCGCAATAGTCTCAACTCGAGTGGCCCCAGCGCGAATACCCACACCATACCCTGCCTTATCCTTGACCAGATAGCTTTGCTTTGCCTGGTAGTAGAGCTGTAAGCCACCCAGGTAGCCATTTACGGTACTTCGTCGGTTCGCATCCCGAGCACGGGTGCGTTGCAGGCCAAATCCCCCAATAGCGAGTGCTGCAAGGATGCCGATAATCGTCACCACAACAAGCAATTCAAGGATGCTGTAGGCCCGAAACTTTTTGATGAACGTCATACTCCTAGTGTACGCTTTTTCCCCCACTTCGCACCAGAGGAGACTAACACTCAGGCGTACTGTACCACCCCATACTCACCCACCAAAAAATCCTCCGAAGAGGATTACTTGGTGGTGGGCAATACAGAACAAGTTTCGAACTTTGATCTGTGAATCTCCTTCATGGAAAGACCTGATTGACCATATTATACTACATCCTAACGAAGATATGGAAGCGACACTTCATGCCCTTGACACTCTCTCATTGAACGATAAAAGAAATGCGGAAGATGACTACGGGAAATCTCATCCTCAAAGTGTATCAAGGTACTCAACTGCTCAAACACCTTTTGATACATAGATTTCGTAGACCAGTTTCGTGAACAAGAGCTTAATCAAGTCTTGGGGATAGGGGTTCCACTTTCGATCCCCTATCCCCCATCCAACGAAAACGGTCGTTAAAATACACAACATGAAGAGACGACCTCACGTCCTTAGAACGATGTCCCCGATTCCCACATAGTTGTTAACTGAACGTCGTAGCTCATAGCAGATTCGGCCTACCGAACTCTTTTGATTCTGCTATTGCTCGTGTTGGTCATCAAGCCGTGACCTGTTCAAAGCCTCCTTCAGTTGAATCGCCTCTTCCATGTCGATATCAAAAACGTTCGCGAGCGCCAAGACGTAGTAAAGAATATCGTAAAGCTCCTCGTTAATGGTTCCCTTGATCTCAGTATGACCATTCTCTCCTAATCGAACATCCCGGCGGATCACTTCTGCAAGCTCACCGAACTCCTCAGTGAGCTTGAGGAAATAGCCAAACTTCTTTTCTGGACTGTAGTCACGCTTGCGGATGGATTCTTGAAGCTTCCCAACATGCATCATGTATCACTATGCTTCTAGAAGCTTACTATAGTAATTGATCCCTTACCTGGCAAGGCCAGTCATCACACGATGACTGGCCAACAAATGAAGTCGCGGTGCGTATCAGCATACTGGCAACGTATCAGGCACCGCCCGAACTCAGGAGAAAAGGTCTAGTTGGAATTGATTCCCAGCATCTTGGTGCCGTAAGCGATCATTAGACGGGAGCACGTCGATTATAGGATCGACGACTGGCTTAACGATGGCTTCGTACTGAGCGGTCGCTTTTTCATCTATAGTGGGTAAGAATCCGGTTGAACGGAGGTAATCTAACATCGGCCAGAGAGAGTCGGGTGCGAGGTTGGCTAACCAATGCCCTAGAATCGCAGGGTGGTGACTCGTTATACACATGAAGTCGGGGAACTCGTACAAACCATACTTTCCGTTCCCATTGGTCTTCAGGCACTTTGTCTTAACTCCAAGTTCCTTCGTCAATCAACGCGTGAACGGCGCTGACTGGTCTTTGATGGCCCACTCGCCCTGTACAATCACCAGGGTTGGTTCGAGGATCTTGATTTCGTCGATTAAGTAACCGAGGCAGTTGGATCGCATGACAGAGGTATCAAGCACAGCGGACAAGTTTCCCGCCCGATCTTGAGCCTGGAAGGCGCAACGCAGAGCATCCGAGAGTGCGTAGCTCGCATAGATATATTCGCTATCCACGGAGAAGATGCGCTGGAGGGTTATCAGTGTACCCCGGATATGGTTGTTCTTTTGTCGCCAGTTAATACACTTCAAGAGGTTCCTCGTCGTGGTATCGAAGTTCTCCGACGTCCCATACTCAGAATTGCACATGTAACCGCTCTCTTTGCCCACTATTAGAACCCGGATCGGGTTCCCCTTGTACTCGGCGTCATAGAATGGCATCAGACCCGCAGTGCCGCCAGAGTATTGTTTCACGGTTCCAGGCTTTTGTGACGCCGCGCAGGCTGTGAAGAAGGGGCATGAGAAGCAGTCCGCATTTAGCCAGCTCTGAAGCTGGGTATATCGCTCCCGCGTTTTAGCCGCGTTGAAATCCCATGCGTTCCCATCCATTAACCTGTACCTCCGTTGCCATCATCTCTCTTATAGAGCCCAGCGTTTCCCGGCCAGACATCCGCCGTATCGGGGCAAAAGAGAACGAGTTTCGAACTTTGCAACAACTTCCAGATGAGTTAGTTACAGAATTTTGCGTGGTTTGGCGCGATGCATTTCAGCAAGAACTTTCTGAAGAAGATGCTCCGGCTATGGCAGAATACCTCGCAAGTACTTATACACTCCTTCTAGACGACGCCCTTCCCTTATTCCGCTAAATGCCTCGTTGTCTGCCTAAAAGCAACGTACGTTGGACCTTGGCCTCAACCGTATTATTCTGCATGATGATTAGCACTAACTCATCAGGATTACTATTTATCGTGAGCCACCCCAGGAAACACTTCTTCGAGATGTAGCACTTTTAGAGCTTGCTGGATTATCAAGTCGTAAGGCGGCAGAAGTACTCAATAGCTTCTATGGATCTAAAGGGGAGGAACCGATTTCCCACACCACGCTTTGGAGAATATGGAGGGATACCCAACAACCTGCAGAATCGGGCGTTCTGTCAAATCACGAAAAATATGATTCTACAGGTTAATTAGTGATCAATAATTAAGATTGGTGACGTATCCTGGCACCTCATATTGAACACCTCAGGATGAAGGATTCTGAAGATGGAGAATCTTTGCTTGTGGGGTCATCATTGGGGTGTGACCCATGTGGG
>JAGVEG010000065.1 GCA_020058355.1 Candidatus Berkelbacteria bacterium | reverse complement strand
TGCAAGTATGCAAGTCCTTGCTCGCCGTGCAAATATTGACCGTGGTACCGCGTATCACGTTGCTAAGACACTGGGTGAGAAGAGCCTCTTTGCCCAGGTTACTGATGGTGTTCGTCCACTGTTCCGGGCTACGCCACCACGTGAGTTCCACCAGCGACTTGAGCGCCAGCACATTGAACTTGAGCGCCAGCTGATTGCGCTCCAGACCGTACTCGTTGACCTTGAAGAGCTCTATGCAATCGGTGATTTGTCAAAGGAAGCCCTCTAGAGGGTAGCAACAGCGGCCGTACTCTGGTACGGTCGTTTTTGTATGGACCACCTTCCTATGCCCACCGCCGAAGACTACCACGCCATCTTGGCGGGTCTTGGTGTACGCCTTACAAAGGATCTCGGGCAGCACCTGCTTTTGAATGAGCAGGTGCGGGACATTGTTGTTGAGGGTGGGGCACTTAAGTCAAGTGATTGTGTGATTGAGATCGGGCCGGGGACTGGAGTGCTCACCGCAGCGCTTGTAGCACAGTCACAGAATGTTCATGTTATTGAACAAGACCCTCGCTTTGCTGAATACATCCGTACAACCTTTCCGATGGTTACTGTCCACGAAGGAGACGCTCTGCGTATTCTCCCAGATCTTGTGCCAACCCTCGGCGCGTATAAAGTAGTTGCTAACTTACCGTACCAGATCACAACGCCATTATTCCGACTCTTGCTTGAAGGCAAGGTTACGGCACCTCAGCAAGTGTCGCTGCTCATTCAGAAAGAAGTTGCTGAACGGGTTGCTGCTGCACCACGAAATCGTCATCGCGGTTATCTGAGTGTGATCCTCCAGCGTGACTGGGTATGTGAGATTGCAGCCCAGGTACCACCAGGAGCGTTCTTCCCGCCACCTAAGGTAGATTCAGCGGTTTTGGTATTAACGCCGCACACGGATGCCTCTGAGCTGCTGCGAGGTGCCAAGGTACAGCGTTGGTTGCGTAGCATGTTCCTCCAGCCACGCAAGCAGCTGAAGAATGTGCTTGCCGGTCAGCTACACTGTGAGCCCGAGGTTATTGCTGAGTATCTAAAAGAGGCAGGTGCTGACGTCCAGACCCGTGCCTTTGAGTTAACTGAAGCACAGATCATATCCCTAGCAATATCCTGCCATGTCATGGAGCGTTGAAGTACCTGAACAAGACCTACTTCCAGGTTTGTACATGGTTGCCACACCAATTGGTAACCGGGCTGATATCTCAATCCGTGCCCTCGGTGTGTTG
This sequence comes from Candidatus Berkelbacteria bacterium, assembly GCA_020058355.1. Lineage (GTDB taxonomy): Bacteria > Patescibacteriota > UBA1384 > CAILIB01 > CAILIB01 > JAGVEG01. The sequence goes on along the minus strand of JAGVEG010000065.1, from coordinate 5,083 downwards.
GGTGCTGCGCAGGTAGTGTACGCAGAGGACACGCGGGTGAGTGGTGTTTTGTTGCGCGGCTACGGCATTACAACACCGATGCAGTCGTACCGTGAGGCAATGCCGAGCACGCGACGTGAGGAGCTTGATCGTCAGTGTGTAGCCGCGATCGCCGAAGGGGCGGTAGTGGCATATGTCAGTGACGCAGGCACCCCAGGAATCGCTGATCCCGGGGGAAGTTTGGTTGCGGCGGTCCGCGAGGCGGGGCAGTTAGTCGTGCCTATCCCAGGTGCCTCAGCTCTGGGGGCTATGCTTTCAGTGGCGGGAGTCCGCATGGAGCGGGTAGTCTTTGCAGGTTTTCTTCCGAAGAAAAAGGGCCATCAAACAGCGCTTAAGGAACTGGGTGAGTTACTAATGAGCGAGGTGGTGGATGGGGTAGTCTTCTTTGAATCAGGTGAGCGGATAGCGCGTCTCTACGAAGACGTGAAGGCGTGGGGTGAGGTACGTTTCCTTATGGGTAGAGAGCTTACCAAGCGGTTTGAGGAGGTGCGGGTGGTGACTGAGTTGAAGGGTTCGGTGAAGGGAGAGTGCAGCGTGCTCATTACCCGATAATCTGGTAGTATGGCGTCATGAAAACGATTACTACCTCCATACCCTATACCAACGCCAAGCCACATATTGGTTTTGCTATGGAAGTAGTACAGGCTGATTTCTTTGCTCGTTACTACCGTGCCCACGGTGAAGAAGTTCACTTCCAGACAGGGACTGATGAACATGGACGAAAGATTGAGCGTTCTGCTCAAAAGAACAACATGAGTGCACAAGACTATGTTGATAGTCTCCAGCAAAACTTTCAAGGACTGTTGAAATCAGTAAACATATCACACAATCGCTTTGTGCGTACTACAGATGCTGATCACCATGCCATGGCCCAAGCCTTGTGGCGTGCTTGTGCTGCCAATGGAGACATCGTACAACGGCACTCACAGGCATGGTACGACGTCGTGGAAGAAGAGTACCTGGGATCTGTTGAAGAGCACCCAGACCCTGCTGTTTTTGGTGTAGATGCGGCCAATATTGAACGAGTAGACGAGATTAACTACGTATTCTTACAGAGTAAGTACACTGATCGTCTACGTGACCTTCTTGAGAATGATCAGATTAAGGTATGGCCAAAGCATCGTCGCAATGAGATGCTTCAGCTCCTTGAGAAGGGACTACCGGATGTGGCCGTCTCTCGTGAGCGCTCAAAGCTCTCCTGGGGCATTCCTGTGCCCGGTGATGAGAACCATGTGATGTATGTTTGGTATGACGCACTGACGAATTACCTCACCGGAACCTCAACAATCGACGATCAAGGTATAATTGTACCAGGTAATGCATGGTCCACCGAGGTATTACACTGTATTGGTAAGGGTGTTAGTCGATTCCATCTATTACTGTGGCCTGCCATGTTGCTCTCAGCAGATATCTCACTACCAAAGGAAGTGCTCATTCATGGGTATATTACGGTGGGGGGAACCAAGATGAGTAAGAGTCTGGGCAATGTTATTGATCCTGTGGAGGCTGCTGCAGAGCGGGGGAGCGATGCGCTTCGTTGGTATATGCTGAAAGAGATTCCTACATTCGATGACTGTGATTGGTTACCAGAGCATGTGGCTGCAGTCTATGCGAGCGACCTAGTAAACGAGCTTGGGAACCTTGCTACACGCGTCTGGAGCATGGCTCAGCGCTACAGTGGGGGAGTTCTTTCAGTGGTTCCTGGCAGCGGCCACACCATGACAGGGGAGATCCTTATCACTGAACTTGCCGCCTTCCATGAGAAGATTGAGCAACGCAAAATCCATGAGGGTATCCAGGCCCTACAGGGTATGGTTCGCTATGCAAACCGCCGCATTGAAGACATGCAGCCATGGAAGCTGGCTAAGGATTCAGAACAGCTCGGTGAGGTGACGGCATTTCTCCATGAAATGATTCTGCTCCAGGGAGTCTTGTGGCGTTGGTTGGCGGCTGCACTACCTGATAGCGCTGCTACCGTGGCTACTGCATTTGGAGTAGAGCTTAGTACTATGACACCCGAGGTATTCATGGGTGAAGAGCTAATTACCATTCAACTTGGTACTGATTCACCAATGCTCTTCCCACGCGATGTACATTGATACACATTCACATATTACATTTCCAGGTCTTCTTGAAGATCTTGATGGAGTTACCCAGCGAGCATCTGCGGCCCAGGTAACCGATATTATCGTGCCTGGGACGGATGCACAGCGTGACTGGAATGAGATTATTAACCTTCCTAAGAGTAAGAATGGCGTAAGGCTTCACAAGGTGCTGGGGGTGCATCCTCACCATGAACTTGGTCCTGACGATATTGAGGTACTGCGCACCACTCCGGATCTTGTAGCCATTGGTGAAATTGGCCTGGATGGCTCTGAAGATTTTTCTGAGGCTGAGCAAGTCCGCCAGAAGGCGGTATTACTACCGCAACTTGGGGTTGCTCGTGAGCGGGATTTGCCCATCATTGTGCATAGTCGAGACTGCTTTAATGCATTGTACGACTTTCTAGCAAATAACTGGAATGGCCCCGCTGTGATTCACTGCTTCACCGGCACCCTGGAAGAGGCGAGGGCATGGCTAGATCTCGGGTATGACATTTCGGTGACGGGGATTATTACATTTAGCTCAGCAAAGCCGCTTCGTGATGTGGTACAAGAGCTTCCGCATAATCGCGTATTCATCGAGACTGACGCGCCATTTTTGGCACCACAGCGATGGCGTGGTAAACAGAATGAGCCGTCGTATGTTCCTGCAGTTGCGGCATGCCTCGCTGAATTATGGGATGTATCGACCACCGATATCTCAAGGCTTACTAGTGAAAATGCACGGCGGTTCTTCCGTCTTCCTGAACATGGCTAAAGTTGCTGTTGCACTATCGGGTGGTGTTGATTCTTCTGTTGTTGCCGCGCTTTTGAAGCAGCAGGGACATGAAGTAATGGGCTTCTTTGCAAAGAATTGGTCGCCATTGACGAGTCAGTCATTGACTGACTGTCCGTGGGAAGAGGATCAGGCAGATGCAGAAGCCGTCTGCCGACACTTAGACATACCCTTCAGGAGTTGTAACTTTGAGAAGGAATACTGGGAGCGGATCATTGAGCCCATGCTTGCTGGATACAAGAATCATGAAACACCAAACCCGGATGTCTGGTGTAATCGGTTTATTAAATTTGATGTGCTGTGGAAGGCGGCTGAGCAATTCGGGTACGAGTACCTCGCTACTGGGCATTATGCACAGAAGATTGACGGGAAGTTATATCGTGGAATTGATCCTCTGAAGGATCAGTCCTACTTCCTTTCACAGCTTACCCCTGAGCAGTTGGATCGTGCGTGGTTTCCCCTTGGTGGTTTAACAAAGACGGAAGTACGCCAGAAGGCGGAGGAGTTTGGTCTCCCCACTGCCAAGAAAAAGGATAGTCAGGGTCTGTGTTTTATTGGGAAGCTTGACCTCAAGACATTCTTACGCGAGCAGATTGGTGATGAACAGGGGTCAGTCTTCCTACTTAATAAGTCGTCAGTCGATACATCTTTACCTGTTGAATGGTCAGATTACTCGTGCATCGGAATAAATAGACCAACGAGGTATTATACTATTGGTGAGCGTGCTGGAGCGCTTGTGGATAACTTTTTGTATGCCCGCGAGATAGGGGAAACACAGGTCCCCCCACTCTTCATTGCTCGTCGCGATGGCGCTGATCTGTACTGCGTAAAGACTGCGGTGAGTGATGCACTTGCTACCTATCAGGTGATTTTGCGGGATGTAATTATTCACGATACTGCCACTCCCCTCTCTTCCTGCTCAGTTTCAGTGAGGTATCATCAGAAGGAGCTTGTGCCGGTTGCCTCAGTAGAGGGAGATCTGGTTACGTTCTCTCGGGCACAGTACGCGGTTGCGGCTGGCCAGCTGGCTGTGTTCTTCCATGGCGACCAGGTAGTTGCAAGTGGAGTGATTGCTCATGTTGCACGGGGTCTTGAGAATAACTGGGACCCAGCATGAAGCTTACGGATTCCCTACAGTTGATTTCAGGAATTGGTCCGAAAACGGCTGACTTACTGGCTGAGTATGGCTTGGTGACTATTGATAACCTGGTGAAATACTTCCCGCGGAGGTATGTTGATGCGACTACTCCCCTTACCGTTGAACAAGCACCATTGACTGAGCTCTGTGTACTTGAGGGTACGCTTGAGAAAGTCCAGCTCATACGGGTACCGCGACGGCCACTTACGATTACTCAGGCAGTCCTTCGTGACGCTACGGGAACGCTTCAGCTAACCTGGTTCCAGCAGCCGTATTTAGTGACGCAGCTTGAGGAGCTTGCCCGTGAGCAAGTCCAGGTTGTGGTGATTGGAAAGATTCAGATAACAAAGGGTAAGCGGGTGATGATGGCGCCGCAGATTGAGCGTGAGCGCAAGGTTATTCCTTACTACCCGCTTCATAAGGGTATTAGTAGTGCTTCGCTTCGAAAGTGGATTGGGTTAGTGCTTCACAGGGATATAGAATTTCCTGAAGAATTGCCTGCTGATGTTGTTCAGGATCTTCATGTTGCTCCGTGGGGTGAGACGATTCGTCAGATTCATCTGCCAACTACAATGGAGTCGTTGTATGGTGCGCAGCAAGGAGCTTCACGGCGCGAGTTATTTCGATTCTTTCTTACGCATCTGCGCTCCCGCGAGGTTGGTAGTAGCGTGAAGGCACCGGTACTTTCTTGGGCGCCTGATCAGGTTACGGAGGCGCTTACGAAGCTAGGTTTTACCCTCACAAATGACCAGCGCCGAGCACTCTGGGAGATCCTCCAGGATTGTAGTCAGCCACTTCCCATGGTGCGGTTGCTGAATGGTGATGTGGGGACGGGAAAGACACTCATTGCTTTTTTGGTTGCTCATCTTATCTGTATGCAGGGTGGTAAGGTTTTGTGCATCGCTCCTACTGAGCTGCTTGTTGAGCAGCACGCTGAGCAGTTCCGCAAGTGGGCGGCACTCCTGGGTGATGCCTACTCTGTTGGTATCTATACGGCACGGTCTAAAAAGCCTGGCCGCCTGACGGTTG
>JAGVEG010000098.1 GCA_020058355.1 Candidatus Berkelbacteria bacterium | reverse complement strand
TGAGGCACCCTTGATAATGCCAGCGATATCCCAAAACTCAACGGTAGTGGGAATGGTGCGCTGTGGTTGTACAAGTTCCGTAATGGCCGCAAGGCGGCTGTCAGGGACGGGGACTGAGCCTACATTGGGCTCAATAGTACAGAAAGGGTAATTACTTGCCTCAGCTTGCGCGTTTTGCACAAGGGCATTAAACAAGGTAGATTTCCCAACATTAGGTAAACCGACGATACCGATAGAAAGATTGGCCATGAGGGGACGATACCTTATCTGATGCGAACGCTCAAGTGACTACTGACCGATACGAAGTGATCCGTGATAATATCCGCGTGCGCGCGTATGTGTTATACTAGAGCCATGGCGAAAAAGAAGTCCCGCTCCAAACAAAAAAGTGTAAAGCCAACCTCTGGCGGGGGTGAGATTAAGCTCAGTCCTGCGGTACGGCGTTCACTTTGGATTCTTTTCTCACTTGTGGGGTCGCTTTTCCTTTCGATGGCTGCCTTTAACTTGGCAGGGGATTTCGGAAGCTTCTTCTTCAATGCATGGGAGCAGGGGATCGGTAAACTTACCCCGGCTATTCCCCTACTAATTCTCTGGTTTTGGTTTCGCCGGTACATACCACAGACATTTTACTATCGATGGGATGGCGTGCTCACGACAGTATTATCGGTCATTGCCCTGCTGCTTTCGTTTGCGTGGCAGGGAGATGCACCTGCTGGTGGTATTGTTGGTCAGACACTCTACACTGGCTTGATTAGCGCTTTCGGATTAATCTTCACACAGTTCTTGGTGGTGATGCTCTATTTTGCCGCCGTGATCATTGCGTTTCATAGTCAGCTCGGAAAGATTTGGGGTGCAGTGGTGGAGGTACAAGAGTCGCGTGAGTCTCAGGAGAGGCCCGCACCTAAGTCTGCCCCATCGCCCGACCTTAGTGTTGAAGAGCTTGCTAAGGTGCCCGTTATTGAAGGTACAGATGCGGCGGCACTTCATGGCCCGCTTGCTGGTTTGCGCCGCCGTATCGTTGCTCCAGATTTGAAGCCCTCGGTACCCGTGCACCAGCTTTCATTAAGTAATCCTCGTACGCCGCAAAACGCGTGGATGTATCCGCCAATGGCGCTCCTTATGAAAGTTGATTCTAAGCCAACAGCAGGGAATATCCAAAAGCGTATGGAGGTAATTAAGAAGACGCTCTCTGATTTTGGTATTGATGTAACCATGGCGGGCGTAAATGTGGGCCCTACAGTTACCCAGTATGAGATGAAACCTTCAGAGGGTGTGAAGCTGACGCAGATTACTTCTCGTCGTGATGACCTTGCCTTGGCATTGGCCGCTCAGTCACTTCGTATTGAAGCGCCAATTCCTGGTAAGAGCGCGGTTGGTATTGAAATTCCTAACGAGAAAAAAGCGGTAGTTGGCCTGCGCGACATCTTGGAGTCTGATGCCTTCCGGAAGGCAAGTTCTAAGTTAATGCTTGCCCTTGGTCTTGATGCAGCGGGGCAGCCCGTGATTGCAGATCTGGCTCGTATGCCTCACTGTCTGATCGCTGGTTCTACCGGATCTGGTAAGTCGGTGTGTATTAATGCCTGCATACTCAGCCTACTCGTGAATAATTCACCAGATGAGCTTCGCCTTATCATGGTTGATCCCAAGCGTGTTGAGATGACTACCTACAATGGCATTCCCCACCTCCTGACCCCTGTTATTACCGAGCCAGAAGATACGGTGAAGGCCCTGAAGTGGCTGGTAAATGAAATGGATCGTCGCTACCGCCTACTTAACAGTGTTGGAAAGCGCAACCTTGAACAGTACAACCTGGCTCCTGATCCAGGAGAAGGGCGACTTCCTGCCATTGTCTTAGTGGTGGATGAGCTTGCTGACTTGATGATGGTAGCTTCCCGGGAAGTTGAGTCATCAATTGTGCGCCTGGCGCAGATGGCCCGTGCCGTGGGTATTCACTTGATGCTGGCTACTCAGCGTCCATCGGTAGATGTTATTACCGGCTTGATCAAGGCGAATATTCCAACCCGCATGGCCTTTGCAGTTGCTAGTCAGATTGACTCCCGTACTATCTTGGACCAGGCCGGGGCTGAGCAGTTGCTTGGATACGGAGACATGTTGTACCTCAGCACCGATGTTCCCCGCCCTCGCCGTATCCAGGGAGCCCGGGTGCTTGATGGAGAGATCTCCTCAGTGATCGCGCATATTCGCCAGCAAGAGCCGACCGATCGCTACAACCCGTCTATTCTTGAGACCCGCGTCGATATTAAGGGAATGACCAGTCGTGGGGGTGGTGATGAGGTTGATGATGACATGTATGAAGATGCGGTTGGCGTGGTACGTCAGTACAACAAGGCCTCAACTACATTGTTGCAAACCCGCCTTTCAGTGGGCTATGCACGTGCTGCTCGCTTGATGACAATCATGGAAGATCGTGGCGTAATTGGCCCTGCTAGAGGGGCTAAACCCCGTGAGGTGTATGGCGTCGAGGCAACGGCGGTTGAAGTCGAAGACCTTCTCTAGTAGGCTCGAGGTATATGGCAGCAGGATTTCGTATACGCTCGGTTCGCGGGGATCGCTCATTGGGTGATTTGCTGCGTTCAACTCGTGCACGGAAGAAAATTGCGCTCACTGATGTCGAAGAAGCCACAAAAATCCGGGGCCGGTATGTACAGGCGCTTGAGAATGATGCCTGGGAGCAGCTCCCAAGTTTGGTCTATGCCAAGGGGTATCTAGACCAGTACGCACGCTTCCTCGGGATTGCTGATGAAGTAGTGGCTGAGCGGTATGAAATGGCCCGTGCAACCTATGAGGCGCGCTGTGGTCGCTCACCGATTGGCCCTCGTAAGGCGTTATCCCTTAGTTATGCACAGATTACCCCCCGGCTTGTGGGAATTAGTACCGTATGCGGCGCCTTTATTCTCCTTGCCTCAGTGGTGGGTACGCAGCTTATGCAGTTTACTGCCCAGCCTTCACTAGAAATCATCTCGCCGTCAGTTACTCCTGGTCTTGAAGTAAAGACTGCCGAGAAGAGCCTGATGATTAAGGGGCATGTAGAGCAGACTGACGAACTTACGGTAAATGGAGCGGTTGTTTCACTGCAGGGAGACGGTACATTCCAGGCAGAAGTCCCCGCTACCACCGCTGGATCTCTGGTGAGTATTGTTGCTCGCCGCGGCGAGCGAAAAGTTGACCAGGTATTTGTGGTACGGCTGCATGACAAGGCGGCCACGGCTTCGACTGCACTGTAAAGAAGAAGCCCCGCAACGTTGCGGGGTTTTTGATTAGTGTCGTTGAAGGCGAGAGACGATTGTGCGGAGTATAATCCCGAGAAGATACCCAGCCTGGAGGGTGGAGGGGATCCAGAACGTGCGAACGGTGTAGTCATAGAGAAAGGGGATGAGTTTTCCTTCCTTGAGCTGGAGGCTGTCTCTGTAGACGGCGTTTACGTAGTTGATGACTATCATAAACCCAAAGGTAACGGATAGCAGCCAGAAGGCTTCTTGCTTGGTTTTGTAACGGCCGGTCTGACCGAGGAAAACCCCGATCAGTATTATCACAGTAAGAAAGAGACGCAGCTCAATACTGATGTCACTTTGCTTGGTGTAGCGACTACAATTTGCGTAGAGGCAGAAGAGGGGAAAGCCTATTGAGACGAGTTGATGGATTAAGTAGGGAATAAGACCCGGCAGCTTTCGAAGCGTCGTGAGGCCTTGCTCTTTTTCTGAAGGTGCTAAGGGAATCATGTTTTGGGAACCTTTCGTTGTTTGTTTGATAGTCGCCAGAAAGGCATGGTTCTGTCGATATATTTTCTATACTATCGGTCAAAAAATAAGATAACTATTTACAATATTCTTTATTTGACCATATATATAGACATATGATTACCGCACTAGAAGACTTTGGTTTAACTACCCGTGAAGAGAAGGTGTTTCTTGCGTTGGTCCAGTTTGGGATGAACGATGTTTCGGTGATCGCAAAGAAGGCAGGGGTACCGCGTACCAGTTGTTATCACCTGCTGGCCCGTTTGGTTGAGCGTGGCTTTGTGATTGAGGTAGAGGAAAGTAAGGTGAACAAGTTTGTGGCGCAGAAGCCTGAGATCTTGCTGCAGCTGGCAGAGAAGCGGGCTGAGCAAAGCTCGCGCCATGTCGCGGCTATGCAGCGAGCTCTTCCTATGCTCCAGGCCTTGGCTAGTCCGCATAGGCAGCAGCCACGCCTACGTTACTTTGAGGGAAAAGTGGGTATTGAGACTGCCTACGAAGAAACTCTACGCTCGAGTGAGACAATTCGTGCCTACGCATCGGTAAATGATATTCAGGGACTGATGCCTCATTACTTCCCGCGGTACTACCAGCGTCGCCGCGAAAAGGGGATTGCAATCCGAGCAATCTTCCCTGATACGGCAGAAGCCCGCATCTTGCAACAGCGCGATGCAGAAGAGGCCCGCACTAGCTTACTCGTACCAGCAGATACGTTTGATTTCTCGCCAGAAATTAATATCTTCGATGCGAAGGTTATTGTTATCTCACCGCCGGAAGAGTTTGCCGTTATTATCGAGTCGCCTGAAATTGCTGAGGCCCAAAAGCGGATTTTTGAGCTGGCATGGTTGGGGGCACAATCGCTGTCTACCAGATGAAGACCGAACACATTACCGAACGAGGTATAGCCATTTTTTGAAAATAGGACCATCCTGGTAATGAAGAAATTCCTTGCTACGGTGTGAGTACTTAGTTCTAATTACAGTCTATGTCACAAGCAGACGGACGGCGTGCGGCGCTTGATGCGGCCATTGCCTCAATTGAGAAGCAGTTCGGTAAGGGTTCAATTATGACCATGGGCGGAGACGCTCGTATTGGTAATGTAGAGGTTGTACCAACGGGTATCGTTTCATTGGATGTTGCCCTTGGTGGTGGTATTCCACGCGGGCGCGTCATTGAGATCTATGGTCCAGAGTCTTCTGGTAAGACCACACTGGCTACGCATATCATCGGTCGTGTACAGAGCACGGGCGGTCTGGCTGCCTTCGTAGACGCTGAGCACGCCTTTGACCCAGAATACGCAAAGGTCCTCGGGGTAAAGCTTGATGACCTGCTTGTCTCCCAGCCTGATACCGGTGAGCAAGCGCTCGAAATTGTAGAAACCCTTGTCCGCTCAAATGCAGTAGATATTGTGGTTATTGACTCTGTTGCCGCCTTGGTACCTCGCGCAGAAATTGAAGGTGAAATGGGTGATGCAATGGTTGGTGTGCAGGCACGCCTGATGTCTCAGGCACTGCGTAAGCTCACTGGTGCAATTGCTAAGTCACGCACCACCGTTATCTTCATCAACCAGATCCGCATGAAGATTGGTGTGATGTTTGGTAACCCAGAAACCACTAGCGGTGGAAATGCCCTGAAGTTCTATGCTTCTGTTCGTATGGATATCCGTCGTAAGGAGCAGCTGAAGGAAGGTGATAAGATCACCGGAATTACTGTGGGTGTGAAGATTGTTAAGAACAAGGTTGCTCCTCCATTCCGCACTGCATCATTTGATCTGCTCTATGGTCACGGTATTTCCCGTGAGGGTGATCTGCTTGATACAGGTGTAGATCTCAGCATCGTACGTAAGTCTGGTGCGTGGTACTACCTCGGCGAAGAGCGTCTTGGACAGGGTAAGGAAGGTGCACGTGAATACCTCAAGGCACATCCTGAGCTTGCCACCAAGATTGAAGAAGGTATCCGTTCAAGTCTTGGTGTGAAGGGATCTACTCCTACTCCAACTCCAGAAGTTGCTGAGGTTGAAGAAGAGGAGGCTGCAGAGTAAAGAACCCATTTCGAAAAGTCCTCGACTACACCCAAAAAGGTCTTGGACTTTTCTCACTGGGTTCACCAAGTTCATGAAGTATCTCGTCAGAAATGATCAATTCATGAAGCTCTGTAGTATTTTGAAATGAGTGCAGTACGCACCCAGCGCCAGGCACTGCCATACGCGCTCTATCTCCTAGGTCGGCGGTCATACAGTACCGCCGACCTTCGTAGTAGCTTGCTCAAGCGCTATGAGCCTGAAGAGACTGAAACAGTAATTGCCAGACTCAAGGAGCTACGATTGCTTAACGATGCACTCTACGCGGACCAGTATGTACAGGCGCGCCAGCGGATGCGACCCATGGGGAAGCAGCGGCTACGCCTTGAGCTTGCTCAGAAGGGCGTTACAGGC
>JAGVEG010000020.1 GCA_020058355.1 Candidatus Berkelbacteria bacterium | reverse complement strand
GTTTCCCTGCACTTGGCACCGTGGCTCAGACCTCTACCGAGCAGATTCACGAAGTATAAAAACCCATCTCAAAAGAATCTCAGTCTAAACCCAAAAAGGTCTCGGGATTCTTTAATTACCTCAGATACACAAAACATCCCGCATCTCTGCGGGGTGTTTTTGAGCTACAACTCCTTAGGCAAAGAGTGAGAAAACAACTGCAGCACCGAGGAGGCACGCCAGTGATCCGCCAACCATGATGAGGGACTTCTTCACAATGTTCTTTGGCTCAGTACCACCAAATAGAATGGATGAAACCTGGGCTGGCAACATAAACCCAAGCCAGAGCATAGCAGCGAGTGCATATGGTGAGTTGTCGGGAAGCATGGTGAGGGTCTTTGCAAACACGATGGTAGTAATCACCGTCATAGCAAGCTGAACACCATACCAGGGACCCATCTCCTTCTCCATTTCCTTCTGCTTTTCCTTGCTGAGTTTATCGAAGCCGTGGATTTCACCCCATACCTTGCCGAAAATAGGTGTATACCACACCATGCCAATAATAAACTGGACAATAGTTGCAACGATAACCGCCCAGATGTTGATCTCCATTGGAGTAGCTTAGGTATATACGCACTTACAGTAGCACACCATCAAAGCTATATCGAGCAGGGCCAGTGGCGACCTCCTTACAGGCAACTTGAACAATTTAGTAATAATATGTATAATAAAAGTAATCATTTTTGATTACTTATGTGATATGAGTTCACTTATTCCCCTTCTGAAATCAAACAAGACAGTCTTCTCCAATGAAGATCTTGGTTTGTATTGGCAAGTACAGGATAGTACCTACCTAAAAACCAAGATCTATCGCGAAATACAGAAGTCAGATCTCTTGCGCCTGGCAAATGGCGTGTATGCTATCACCTCGGACTACAGTCCACTTGAACTTGCTAACCGCCTCCTTACCCCTTCCTATATCAGTTTACGTACGGTACTTGCTCAGGTAGGAGCCTTATTTCAGTACGACTCTACTATTTACTCAATTGCACAGAGGAATCGTACCGTTACCATTAATGATCGTGATTACCGCTACTGTACCGTCCAGGATTCCCTCTTTCACCTACAAGAAGGCATCATCTACTCTAATGGCATCACCACCGCAACTCCAGAACGGGCACTGGTTGATCTCCTCTACCTTGAACCGACAGCAAGTCTCGACTCTGTTGCTATGCTCGACCAAGAAACTTGTTTAAGGATTGCCTCCTTATTTGATAACAAGCAACTCCTCAAGCGCATCAACGCACTCTTTCCCTATGCTTAATAAGGCCACTCACGAATCGGTACTGAACCGTATCTTGCTCGATATCTACACCAACCGCCGCCTTGCTTTCGCTCTTGGGTTTAAAGGTGGGACCGCTGCCTACTTTTTCAACGGCCTACCTCGCTTTTCCACCGACCTCGATTTTAATCTTATTTCGCCAAATGATGCTGATTATGTTATGGAGGCACTTCATGACATTCTCATGAAGTATGGCACACTTAAGGATGAATGGCGCAAGCACCACACACTCTATTTTCTTCTTTCGTACGGTACGAGTGACTACAATGTGAAGGTAGAGATTTCAACGAGAACGTATGCAGCCGACACCTATGGTATCCAGTCCTACTACGGACTCCCCGTAACCGTTTTGGAGAAAAGCAGCATGACTGCCCACAAGCTCGTCGCTATCACTGACCGGAAGAAATTGGCACATCGCGACCTGTTTGACGCCTGGTTTTTCCTCAAGAGTGGCTGGCCCGTAAACGACGCTGTTATCTTTGAGCGCACAGGGAAGGACAGACATGCCTACTTTAGCGAGCTCGCTCGCCTTATTGATGATCTTGAGAAGAAAAAGGTAACGATTCTTGATGGGCTTGGTGAAGTATTGAATGCTGATCAGAAAGTCTGGGCAAAAAAGCACCTATTACAGGAGTTACGGTTCTTACTCTTGAGTACGGCAGGATCAAACCCCCTAACTTAGTCTTATGCAAATCGGCATCGACAGCTTCGCGGCGGCAACACCAGAAACTTCACCCACCGACTCAGTAAAGCAACTGATTGACCGCATTGTCCTGGCTGAGGAAGCCGGCCTTGATATTTTTGGTATTGGCGAGCATCACCGCCCTGAATTTCTCGACTCTGCTGCTCACATGATCTTGGCGGCGGCTGCCGCTCTTACCAAAAAGATTCGTCTCACCAGTGCCGTTACTGTCCTCAGTGCTGCAGACCCGGTGAGGGTGTTTCAAAACTTTGCAACCCTCGATCTTATTTCTGGTGGCCGAGCAGAGATGGTAGCGGGACGCGGCTCTTTTATTGAAGCCTTTCCCCTCTTTGGGAAAGATCTGGAAGAATATGACGAGCTCTTCACGGAAAACCTCGAACTCCTTCTGAAAATCCGGGCAAACGAGCATGTTGTGTGGTCAGGAAAACACCGCCCCGCCCTTACTGGCCAGGGTGTCTATCCCCGGCCCCACCAAGAAAAACTACCCATCTGGCTTGGGGTTGGTGGCACCCCCGCCTCCTTTACTCGTGCCGGGGTTCTCGGTATGCCGCTCATGGTGGCAATTATTGGCGGTGAAACCCACCGCTTTCGCCCTCTGATTGATTTGTACCGCGAAGCTGGCCGGCAAGCAGGACACGATCCCGAAGACCTAGTCGTAGGTATTCATTCACTCGGCTATGTTGCTGCCACGCATGAAGAAGCTGTTGAGCATTTCTACCCCGGCTACGCACGTGCC
>JAGVEG010000104.1 GCA_020058355.1 Candidatus Berkelbacteria bacterium | reverse complement strand
TAACCTGAGCTGGTGTGCCCTGCGCCATAATCTGGCCACCATGCTTACCAGCTCCTGGACCCATATCAATCAACCAGTCTGAGGCCTCCATGGTTTCCTGGTCATGCTCTACCACGAGAACGGTGTTTCCAAGATCACGCAAACGAATCAGGGTTTGCAGCAACCGAGTGTTATCGCGCTGGTGCAGGCCAATACTTGGCTCATCGAGAATATAGAGCACGCCGGTGAGACCTGAACCAATCTGAGTCGCTAGACGAATACGCTGTGCCTCACCACCAGCTAGGGTGTTCGCACTACGATCAAGTGTAAGGTAGGAAAGACCTACATCCTGCAAGAAGGTAAGACGAGCAATAATTTCTTTCAGTACTTGGCTCGCAATCACCTGCTCAGAAGGAGCCATGGTGTTATGCTCTTGCAGGCCACGGAAGAAGGCGAGTGACTCACTGACGCTATCTTGGTTTGCCATCACAAAGTTGCGCTCGGCAATCTTCACGCCAAGGAGTTCTTTGCGTAGACGGCCTCCATGACACTCAGGACAGACTTCTTCACGCATGTACTTTTCAATTTCTGCGCGCATGAAGTCGCTATCGGTTTCTTTGTGACGACGCTCAAGATTAGGGATCACTCCCTCATAGGTAGTGCCGTAGGTACCGAGCTCGTAGCGCTGCTCACCCGTACCGTAGAGCACCTTTTGCTGATCTGCCTCAGGCAAACTTGCCCACGGCTTTAGAATATCAATGGTGTGCACTTCACACACATGCTCAAGAACCTTGCCGTACCATGTATCGAATGAGGTAGCGCGGTTCCACGGGCGGATTGCACCCTCAGCGATGGACAGCCGAGGATTGTGAATCACGAGGTCAATATCTACCTGCAAAAGATTTCCAAGCCCCTGACACCGCGGACAGGCGCCGTGCGGTGAGTTAAACGAGAATGACCGTGGCTCAATCTCAGGCATCGTGAGGTCACAGTGGAAACAGTAAGCCGCCTCACTAAAGTAGGTCTGCTCCTGCGTATCGGCGTTCTCAATAAGAACAATGCCATCGGCAAGCTTGAGTGACTTTTCAATAGAATCAAGCAGGCGTACACGCTGCTGCTCCTGAATGAGCTCGGGGTTTTCTGCATTTTCACCACGCTCAAGCACCATGCGGTCTACGACCACAGCAATGGTGTGCTTCATCTGCTTATCAAGCTCCAAGGCGAGCGCCTCTTCAATATCCATGATCGTTCCGTCAACCTGTACGCGGCGGTACTGCGCCTTTTCAATCGTCTGGAAAACTGACTTATGCTCTCCCTTACGGTCACGCACCACTGGCGCCAGCACGAAAACACGACTGTGCATGAACTGCTCAGTAATCTTATCAGCCATCTGGCTCGCCGACAGGGTACTCACGGGACGATCACAGTTGTAGCAGTGAATAGTACCAACACGAGCCCACAGTAAACGGAAGTAATCGGCAATCTCAGTAACCGTTCCAACGGTTGAACGTGGGTTGCGACTTGATGACTTTTGATCAATAGAAATTGCTGGGGACAAGCCATCGATCTGATCGACGTCAGGCTTTTCCATCATCCCCAAGAACTGCCGGGCATACGCCGAAAGCGACTCTACATAGCGGCGCTGACCTTCAGCATAGAGAGTATCAAACGCGAGTGAAGACTTACCAGAGCCAGAAAGTCCGGTAATCACTACTAATTTATTGCGCGGAATGCGCACCGTCAGGTTCTTTAAGTTATGTTCACGGGCACCAGTAATGACAATTTCATCCATGATGGAACAGGTTAGACGGGCAAGAAGTGCGTATCAGGGTATTTGTAGCAGAAAAACTCCATTTTGGGAATAAAAAAGAGGCGCCGATCTTATCGATTCGGCACCCATGGCGAGCTCTTAGTAGGTGCGGAATGAGCCCCGCCTAACACAGCATGGAACTACGGCAGCACACAATAGCAGTATGACCGCCACCGAACACCTAACAAACCAGGCAAAACCCTCTAGTGGGTCGTAATTGATGTAAAGAGTCACAGTAAAAAACGCCTTAAAGAGTCCGTATACCACGGCAGTAAATATTGCACCGATCGAACTCCTCTTTTTTGAAAGCATTCCGAAGATTGCAAAAAGGTACAGCGCTTCAAGAATTACTTCGATCAACTTTATTGCTTCCGAACCCAGCATACTATACTCTGCCAGGATACTGAGTGCGTAACACCCAAAAACCGACAATGCACATGCCAAATTCTGTCTTTCGTATTGCTTTTCACCATCCATAATCTTTTACGTTCCTCCTCCATGTTTTTTTGATTACTCCGGACCTACCAGATCCATGCTGTTTGCACAAGCCACCAAAACCCGTCAATCTAGCAAGGTATACGAGATGTAAGCTTTTCTCATGGCTAATCAAGAACCAGCAGATACCCTTATTGGTGCAAGCGTTGAGCTCAAGGGCTCGCTCAAGAATCAGGGAAGTATTGTCATTAATGGTACCGTTATTGGTGACGTTACCAGTGGTGCAACCGTCGTCATTAGCGAAACCGGCCGCGTTCAGGGCCCCATTATCGCTAAGCGCATCGAGGTTGCTGGAACCGTTATTGGCTCACTCCGTGGTGAGCAGCTTATTGATCTCCTTCCTAAATCTATTGTCCAGGGCGACCTTGCCGGTGGCCAGCTTTCTATTCGCCAGGGCGCAACCTTTGTGGGTAAGTGTGAAATGCCTCTTCCTGACGGCCACTCCCATCCAAAGTCGGCACCAAAGCCTGAATAGCAGCCACCCTGCCGGTGTACTACTATCTCTTTGACACCAGCACCGATCCGCGCGAGCAACAGCGCATCACCCAGATCAAAAGTACGCTGACCTCACTTGGTATTGCCGGTGAGCTTGCCAGCCTTGATCGCGGTAAGCATATTGGTGAGCTTGTTCAGCGCGCTGTCGATAAGCGCTACAGCACCCTTGTTGCCGTGGGTGGCAGCTCGCTCTTGCAGCAACTCGTGAACGCCATTCCCTATGGCGAGCTTGTTGTTGGGGCAATTCCCCTAAGTAATGATCCCATTCTTACGCAGTTTATTGGCACCAACGATTGGAAGGTTGCTTGTGAACTTCTCAGGAAGCGCCGTTGGCATGACACACCAAGCCTCCGCGCCAATGGTATCCGCACACCTTTTGATCTTATCGGTGAGCTCGGTGAGCAGGGCCAACTCCTTGCTACTACTAAGCAATGGTCAACCCGTATTGCTGGTGGCCAAGTTGTCCTCCATCCCGAAGATGGTCATGTCCAGCTCAGTATTAACTCACCACAGCCTCGCAGTCTGTTTGGCGGTAAATCACCCCAACAAACAACACTCCTTACCGCCACCGAACTCTCGCTGCAATCTGATGTAATTCAGTATCTACGTACTGGCACCACTGAAATCGCTGCACTTCCCACAACTATTCAACATGATGCGGTGTTCCGCTGTGTTCGCGCTGGAGAATAACACACATATCATTACCTGTTGACCAGATGCCGAATGCGCGCTAGCATGCTGGCAAATACAAATATACCGACATTTCTATGTGTCGGCGGAGAAAAACAATGCAATTCTTTAACAATTTCAGCTCAAAAGTAGTAGTCGTGATTCTGACGTTTCTTTTTTCATTCATCCTTACTCCCGTAAGAGCACAGGTTTCACCTGCGATAGAAGCGCTGACACTCGTTACACCAACGAATGCAGCTCCAGTAGCTGTATCTGTAAAAACAGTAACTAAAGCAAAATCAGTTTCCAAAGTAATTTGGATAAGGTCAGTACGTTACAGAACAATTAATGGAAAGAGGCACTATGGCCTCCGTGCCCGGGCCTACATGCAGGCTAGAAATGGAAGGCTACGAAGCCTACCGAGAAAGAGTTTTTGGGTTAAAGGAAAGGAACCCATCTTTATCGACGTAGAGCTAACAAAACCAGACCAGATTGGTACTGGGTTTTCTACTGCGAGGAATCAGAGAACACAGTCCACTCCAACACCCCCACCGACACCTGAGCCGACACCTGAGCCGACAGTGATTGTCGGCCAGAATAGCACCAACCCATCAATCAGTTTTGAGGTAATAAGAGTAGTAATTATTATAATCGCGGTAATGCTTGTAGTATCAACCGCAATGTATGACCCCAAATCTAAATCGATACCCACCCAGGAGAGCTGGGTTAGTAGGAAGTTAGACAGTCAAGCCAAAAAACCACTTAAAAAGGAAGTGGTAGAAGACACCGGCTTAGATATCGCCCAAAAAATAAAATATCTAGTAGAAAGGCTAGATAATGGCGATGGACCCGCACTCATTCATGAGAGCCAGTACATCACCGGTCTTACAAAGCCACTTCCCCACTATGCATCTTGCATCCCATTTCTGCGCAACTGGTACTTCTCAGTGCAGGGCATTAGCCCGCACGCTTTGAAGGAATTACTAGAGGACCACGACCCTATGCCACTAGCCGTAGTGATGACTGACGGCAATTTAACACTTAAAGATATTATGCCGGCTAGAAAAAAGAAGAGACTAGCCCAAGCCGGTACATCGCTACTCTTTAGAAAAGAAGGAGAAAATCAACCTATCGTCACACATCTTGTTGTGTGGCAGTGATCCCAACCCCCACCGCTTGAGGCGCGGTGGGGGTTTTGCTTTTTAAGAATTTGTTCTCTTGTGCTCCGTTGATTGATCTGTTACATTCACTAAGATTCTCTCACTAACTTCCTCCTATAGCTACACCTGACGTTCTCCTCAATGAAGGCATTCGCGCACCGCGGGTTTACCTTGTTGATGAAACTGGCGTAGCCGTTGGAGAGATAGCCACTTCAGACGCACTTGCCCGTGCCGAGGAAAAAGAGTTGGATCTGGTCCTTATTGCTCCCCAGGCTACTCCCCCTGTTGCAAAGATCTTGGATTACGGCAAATTCCGCTATGAGCAGGAGCGCCGCGATCGAAAAAACCGCACCAAGAAGAGCCAGGAAGTAAAAGAAATCCGCCTTGGATACAACACTGGCGACGGTGACTTCCAGGTAAAGATCAACCAGGCCAAGCGCTTCATTTCCGAAGGTCACCGCATCAAGCTGCGCCTCAAGTTGGTGGGCCGGGAGAACGCCTTTAGTTTTAAGGCGCCCGAGCTCCTACAGAAAGCTGC
>JAGVEG010000082.1 GCA_020058355.1 Candidatus Berkelbacteria bacterium | reverse complement strand
TCTTCTTTTCATAATCCAACAACCTTTCTTGAGAAGACATTCTGACTCCTCGCGAAAACCGTAGCAGGATTCCAGAGAATACACTAGGTATTCCAATCACAAAAAAAGAGCAGTCCCTACTGGAACTGCCCTTCGAATCGCTCCTGCCTACTACCATGAGTCGTAGATAGCGGAGACAATATGAGGAATTGTCAGTACCGCACCAGGTAGCTCAATATTCGTATAGTACTCAATGGATTCGCCATCGTAAAACTCCTTGAATGCTATACTGGCACGCTGTCCGTTCATCTCCGCACTAAAATCAAACGGATGCTGTCTCCCATGTTTCTTGGCAGCCACACAACAGGCCCAGTAAAGCTCCTCTTCGGCCTTACGTGCGGCCACTGGCGACAATAGCATACCCATGAAAGAAAGTAGTAGCGCTCTTCTTTTCATAATCCAACAACCTTTCTTGAGAAGACATTCTGACTCCTCGCGAAAACCGTAGCAGGATTCAAGCGGATGTACCAGCTATTTTCCACTTAAAAAACCTTGTTACTTACTGAATAAACAACGAAGTGTAGGCGCACTGTAAACAAATGTTAGCATGCGTAGATGCTTTGTCCGCGGCCTGACTCCCTTTACAACTTTAATCGGCAGGCTCACAAACTGTCATTCATACCCTTTTGCGCCATGACGCCAAATAAGAATCCCGACTGCGTCATTGCCAGTCGGGACAGGAATCTTGGATTAGTGAGCCTGAAGATGATTTAAGTAATGCTGGATATCACCGAGACTCGAGCTACCTTCAAGAGTAAAGTAACGTTGGCGCCCTTCCCAAACTAACTTCATGCTGTATGTCGCAGCGCCCTCATGGCATATACGGTGAATATAAACCCCATCCGGGACATCTGCTGACAGATAGTCACTGAGGTTTCTGCAGAGCCTGAAACCCGGTGAAGACCTACGCACAACGATCATCACCGTAGCATATTCCAGAGTATTCACGGCCGTTTCTTCTGATGGTTTCAGCATCATATGCCGATGTACTTTTTCACCGCAAGGCAGTAAGGGTATTGATACTGCAATTTTAAGCAACTCTCTTCTTGTCATACTTTTTCTCTCCATTCTTTCTGGGAAAGAATACCAGCTTCTTGGATATCAGCAAGACATTTACTAGCCAACCATACGAATCTATCACCAGGACCTATTCTAAAGAGTAATGACGTACTCCCCGGACTCCGATTGAATGCCCCGTCCGGGGTTTCCTCTGAAGTAAAAATAAACAACATTATTATCACACTGCCAGAGCTGCTTATGACCACCTGACTATACAAGATTAATAAAGGCTTTTCCTAAAGGATTTCTCTGATAGTGTGTACCTAATCGAAAGGTGGAAACTTATTATGCAAAGAGTACTTGTAGCTGTCTTCCAGAAATGCCCTGTAGCCGCAGGGTGGATACAGCTGAACTATCTAACAAGAAATGTGGGTGATAATGATTACTACTTCTTTAATGACAACACACTCACTCCCTTAACGTCTGACCAGGTAAAAAGGATCGAGCTTCTTACATGGAATGGACCTGTGGTGATTGAGCAAAAGCGACCATGGCTGAGTCCTCAGGGAGTAGTCAAAGTAGGCGGGGCACACGGCCCCCTCAACGATGACACTATCATATTTACTAAGGCCCCGTGGCTCTAGTTACCTAATCCCCAATTACCCTTAGCTTGGGCCACTATACAAAAACAGGAGGTTTCCCTCCTGTTCTTTTTTTGGTGATTACTTCACCTTCCCGTCAATGATCTGCTGCATGATGTTTGGCGGAGTCTCAGCGTAGTGATCAAACTCCATGGTGTAGCTCGCGCGTCCCTGACTCGAAGAGCGGAGGCCGGTAGCATATCCGAACATGGTTGAAAGTGGGATGTGAGCGGCAATAACCTTGTTCATACCACGCTCAGTAGTTCCCTGGATCTGACCACGGCGGCTGTTTACGTCACCCATCAGGTCACCGAAGTAATCTTCAGGAGTAACAATCTCAACCTTCATGACTGGCTCAAGGATAGCTGGATTTGCGCGCTTTACGCCTTCAGCAACCGCCATAGATCCTGCGATCTTAAAGGCCATTTCTGAGGAGTCCACATCGTGGTAGCTACCATCGATAAGGGTAATCTTTACGTCCTGGAGTGGATAGCCTGCAAGGACACCCTTTTCAAGAGCCTCACGCATACCTTCTTCAGCAGGCTTGATGAATTCCTTTGGTACTGAACCACCAACCGTCTTGTTCTCGAAGACAAAGCCGCTTCCACGCTCTCCTGGCTCCATGTTGATAATAACGTGACCGAACTGACCACGACCACCGGACTGGCGGACGAACTTACCGTCAACGTTCTCAACTGCCTGGCGAATAGCTTCCTTGTAGGCAACCTGTGGCTGACCAACATTTGCCTCAACCTTGAACTCGCGCTTCATGCGATCAACGATGATCTCAAGGTGAAGCTCACCCATACCTGCGATCAGAGTCTGACCAGTCTCAGGATGCGTACTAATGCGGAAGGTTGGATCTTCTTCAGCAAGACGAGAAAGGGCAATACCCATCTTCTCCTGGTCCTGCTTGGTCTTTGGCTCGATTGACTGCTGAATAACAGGCTCAGCAAAGTTGATGTTCTCAAGCTGGATCTGCTTCGCCTGGTCACACAGTGTGTCACCAGTACGAGTAGCCTTCAGACCAATCGCGGCAGCGATTTCACCAGCGTAGACCTGGTCTACATCTTCACGTGAGTTAGCGTGCAAACGAACGATACGTCCGATACGCTCCTGCTGACCATTGGTACTGTTGTACACGTAAGAACCAGCCTTGAGGGTGCCTGAGTACACGCGGAAGAAGGTAAGACGACCAACGAATGGGTCAGCAGCAATCTTGAAAGCAAGTGCGCTGAACGCTTCTTCATCGGATGGCTTACGAGTAATCTCGTCACCAGTCTTAGGATCAGTTCCCTTCATTGCAGGTACGTCCAAAGGACTTGGGAGGTACTCAACAACGGCGTCAAGCATGAACTGTACACCCTTGTTCTTCAGGGCTGAACCACACATAACAGGTACGAGATTTCCGGTAAGGGTTCCCTTACGGATACCAGCACGCATTTCATCAAGCGTAAGCTCTTCGCCAGCGAAGTACTTCTCCATAAGCGCTTCGTCCTGCTCAGCGATCTTTTCGATCAGCTTGGTGCGCCACTTGTCATAGGTTTCCTGCATCTCAGGAGCAATACCCGTGTCCTCGAACTTGGTACCCATGTCATCAAGGTAGGTACGAGTCTGACCAGTCAGTAGATCGATAATACCCTTGAAGTCGCTCTCAGAGCCTACTGGCAGCTGAATTGGCACAGCATTAGGAGTAAGGCGGTCGATAATTGAATTGTATGCCTTAAAGAAGTCTGCACCCATACGGTCCAGCTTGTTGATGAAACAGACACGAGGCACCTGGTAGTCATCAGCCTGACGCCATACGGTCTCTGACTGAGGCTCTACACCAGCAACACCGTCGAATACCACGACACCACCATCAAGTACGCGCAGTGAACGCTGTACCTCAACGGTAAAGTCTACGTGGCCGGGAGTATCAATAATATTCAAACGGTGAGTATCCTTACCTGCGCGGGTAGTTGGGGTCCAGAAAGCTGTGGTAGCAGCAGCCGTAATGGTAATACCACGCTCTTGCTCTTGCTCCATCCAGTCCATGGTTGCAGCACCATCGTGTACCTCACCAATCTTGTGGGTCTTACCGGTGTAGTACAAAACACGCTCGGTGGTAGTGGTCTTACCAGCGTCGATGTGGGCAATAATGCCGATATTACGAACCTTCTCGAGTGGATATTCGCGGGACATAGGGGTGGTTAGAGCTAATCTGCCTGCTTGTAACCCGTGACGGGTTAGTCGCAAAAGATCGAGGCATCGCCTCGCATAGTGACAGATTGCCACAGATGTGCTAAAGATGCAACAAACAACACTAGGTCCCTGCGAAATGCAGAGTGCTTAAATCAAAAACAAGGAACGAAAAAACATGTCTAGAAGCAATCCCCTCATGGGGTTCATCATCACTGTGCCCATTGACTGGTGGGCCGAGCTCTGCGCTGGGAGCATGCTTGATTTGCTCACTGGGAAGGTAAATGCAATCGGTACGAACAACATCTCTCACGCACTCCACAACTGGCTAACCGCCCTCGGGATGACCGTGAGGGTCGATGTGGCCACTGATAGTTTCTGGCATCACTATGCCGACCACGCAGATGGGACCAGAGTGTCACTAATGGTACCAAAAGGTACAAAGAGGCACGCAAGCTTCGTTGTAGAACTGCCGAAGGAGACCACTCTGGGCTACTTATTGGCACTTCTGGTGCCGGAAAATACAAACATCACCATCCAGCCGATCAATATGGCGGGTTTCTGGACCTCGCACGCGTTCCACCCAGGGGGCACGATATCCCTGGAAGGCTTTCTAACTATCTACAAGTAGCCGACCCGACCCCACTACAATCAAGGCCCACCCCGTAAAGATGGGCCGTTTCTTTTACCCAATCAATTCCCAGGTCAGGTTAAACCAGGCCCGGTAGGTATCCGCTAACTCTTTATTCTCTAAGACAAAGATCGTCCCTTCCTCACCGAAGTTGGCCACATCAACACTGGTGAAAGTCACCACGTAGTTACCAAAGATATCAACCACACCAGGGATCTGCATGTGCTCAGGAAGCACCTTTGCATGTCCCCCCACCCGCTGAAGCGCTTCTGGCTTTACAAGCGGCACACGTGGATCATAGAGCGTGTAGTACTCCTTCCCGTTTTCTTTGAGTGCCTTACTGAACTCATCGAGGTAAAACAACTCCACCCACGGGGTGTACCAGAGCGCCTTGGCACCAAAGAAGTAGGTGGTATCTGCAACGCGAATCATGTCGCGGAGGTAGTTCTTATACCCTTCCTTGCCCTTGTAGATGTAGGCCGCCTCTTCAGTAGCAATCTGACCATACTGCCGCGTCAACGAGGGCATCGTAGCAGTCAGCCGACGCTCATGCTCCTGCAAAATCTCCTGCAACTTTTCAGGATTAACCGCCTGAAAATGATACTCATCCTGCCGAAAGATTCGAAACACGAGCCCCTTCTCCAGAAGACGCTGCATGCTGTCATAGACATTCCGCCGATGAATCGCCGTACGCGTGGCAACCTCGCTAATACCAATCGCCCCCACCCCAAGCAAACTCTCATAAATCTTGGCCTCATTTTGCGAAAGCCCAAGCACCGTCAGAAGCTCTTGCTGAATTAGCATCGTGATGAATTAGTTATATGCGGTGTACCTTACCACCATATGGGACTATTTGCCACTCTTATTATTAGATTTAGAAAGAGAATAATCTAAAAAATGGAGCTAGAATGAGAAAGCGAAGTAAGATTGATGCCTTAGACGTCATATGCGTCACAACGATGAGCCTAAACGAAACGGGGTGGAACCGCCTAAAGGATGACCTCCTATTCAATGTTAGATCATTCTTTTTAAGAGAAGATCTCGAAGCACCGTACGAATTAACACTCGAAAGAATCCAGGAGGCAGTTTCTGGGCTTGAGCTTACCGAAGAAGCCGATCCTAATTACTTTCACTTTATATGGCAGACCTATATTAAGGACACTGTTGAGTTACACTTTCTTTATGACTATCGGGCAACAGGCACGCAGACAGCAAGTATGTTGTGGATAAGATCTTCTGAGAGCACTGACTTACTAGCGCTGTTAGCAATCCTTCCTGGAGCTCTTACAGATCCGAGAAGAGTAACTCTCAGCTGCGTACTGAGCCCAACCGTCTGGAGTCACTTCGGGTCTGGGATATCCAATATCACCACCATCACACTTAATGAACTCATGGATGCCCTGGCTGAGTAAGTCTCCTATACTCAAATAAGCCCACCCCTCCCGGGTGGGCCCTCTTTTTTAGAGCGGCATTTCCAACTCAGAAACATACTCAGTAAATCCCATCTTCTTATAGAAATTCATTCCCACATCATTACTGGTGTAGGCCTGCACAAAGACCCGCTCACAGCCCTTTTCCCGGCACCACGCAAGAAATGCCTGACACAATGCCTCCCCTACTCCCTGACGCCGTGCATCGGGCACTACGTAGAACG
>JAGVEG010000001.1 GCA_020058355.1 Candidatus Berkelbacteria bacterium | reverse complement strand
TGATCTGAAAGATACTGGGAGTATGCCGTATCAAGCCACGGATCATCGAAGGTGAATGGATAGCATCCGCCCTCGTCAATTCGCTGATTAAGCATGCGGGCAAGCTCACGAATTGAATATGCCTCATATCCGCCAGGTAGCGCATCGATACCGGTAATACCGAGACGAATGAGCTCTTCATAGAAAGCCATCGCAATCTGATCTCCCCTATCGACTGCCTTGTTGAGTGCAAGTGCAATATGAAACGGGGTAATGTTTTCTGGGTGGAATTGCCATTCCGAAATATCAGCAACTTCCCCCTTCCCAAAGAGCTTTTTCCAACTTGCCACAAGGTAGAGGGCCTTCATGACTAGTTTTGGATTTAAGCCTGTTTCGTCGAGATGCCAGAAATCGTATTGATCCTTTCTATCTCCAACAGGTCGGACCAAACAGTCAGAAATATCCTGAAGAGCCGCCGGGGTAAGAAATACCCTATTATTTGTTGCGTAAATCTGGTTGGCAGTGAAGTCACAGGTAGTGAAGTACGAATTCTTATCTCCAGAACTGACCCCATATCCGTATACAGCATCACGTCCTCCATAATCCGCTGTCAATCTATCCGACACATCTTGATCTGCCTCAGGATCAAAGCAGGTGATATCGATATCACGAATCGGTTCCTCGGGAAGTCCAAGAGCACGTCGTGCCACATGTCGAGCCGCTCCGCCTGTAAAAACATAGCCGTCTGGTAGGTCAGGGAGCGTTGATGGTTTTTCATAACCAGCACACAGAACAGGGTGTGGCCATCCATCAACCATGGCAAAGCCATTAGGGAGCACGTCTTCTGGGGTACGAGTTCTCTTCTCAGGAATAGCTTTAGTTGTAGGAAACTTTTCCATTGCTTACAGCCTATATCAGGTTATTAATCCAATCAGAAATAGCCTTATTATCAGGTACACCGCCACGGAGCATCTTCACAGAATTTTCTGTACACCAATCACGTACCCTCTCTTCGAGTGTTGTCATCCTCCCATCCAGCTCATCCCCCTCTCCGAACAACCCCTCACTTACCATTTCAACCACCTCAACATGCTCGAGCACGCCTGCTATGACCAGATCTGTACGCTGCTTTATGACTTCAAGAAAAGTGCTTGGTACCTTGATGCCAATATACCCTTCTAGCCTACTCAGCAACTTAATGAGTGCACTACGCTGTGCAGGAAGTGTACCCAGACGTTTATTCACCTCGTCAGCAGGCACCTCACGAAGGGTTTGTTGCACTTTATTGAAGTCAGCCCAAGCTGCGCCAATGAGAGCGATACTTTTGTCATGTTCACCAAGAAGCTCTCGGGTAAGGCCTACAAGAAACGATACGTCACCTTCAAGCCGCACTAATAATTCCTGATTTTTTCTCAAAACTTCTACAGGATCAACTTCCACTACTTTTTTTACTACAGGAGTAAGTTCTTGTACGGGCTTTTCAGGCTTAGATTTCATTCCTTTACCAAATCGAGCTGCAAGTGCTTCTATGGCAGCAGAGGATGCTGTGTCCTGCGGAGCATCGTTACCAGTTGCGACCTGCTGAACATCAAAGGTATCTGGGTTATTCGCACGTATCTCGTCACCCTCAATATCATCCCAAGCTTCTCCAAGGACCCATTTTGCCACTTTTACAGGATCACCGTCATTATAGGCATCTCGCCCACTTGCACGTGTATATACGCCGTTCTCACGAAATACCGTAAACCAAATACCACTCGGCCCCTGCCCCATATAGAGATGATGGTCTTCAATTCCTTCTGGATCCGGATCAATAACAAAGGCTGTTTTGGCAAAAGACTCACTCTCGGCGCGCTCAATCTCCTCTAACTCTTTTTGCTTTCGTGCATCTTCTTCTTGTTGGCGAATGTATGGATCGTCATACTCACAATGATGTATCACTAGCAAGTACGAGATAACCGCATCAAAGAACATATCCAGCTCATACATGCGCGCATTCGGAAGAAACTCACTGGCAGCGTCACCGAAAACTCTCCGAATATCTTCGTATTTTCGATCACGCCCGTACGCTTGGTTAGAAATACGTGCCACCTCATCACACAGTGCCTGGGGGCCCTGTTCACTCCAGGTCCCTGGAGAGTCTAAGAGAGCTACAACAAACTTTACTGCTCTTTCTGCGTAATGATTAAGATAATCATAAGGCTTTCCTCTCCGCTTAAGGTCTGCAACAATCGGCTCAATAATGAGTTGGTTTCTTCGTTCTGAGCGTAGACGCCCAAATGATGCGTACGTGCGTCGCACTTCTTCTTGCCTCGCGAGAGCAGTGTCCTTCTCTAATGGAAAACCAAATGTAACCTTCCACTCCTTCGTCTCGTTTAAGAGTGTCGGTTTCAGGATACGTGGGTACCGATATGCGTATATTGGCTCACCCCCCTCATAAACACCTATCTCTACCTGTATTGGGTCTTCGTGAAGAAGAGCAGGGACTTCATCAACCCAAGGATTAATAGATACTTCTTCAGGGACATGAGATGTATTCCAGGCCTCAAGTGCGCGTGGCCCCTGGGTACCACGGTTGAGCTCCTGCTCCGACACCATTCTTCCCTGGTAGGAGATCTCGAATTCAAGATTGTTACGGAACGAAAAATGTTCTTTTACTCCACGGAGTACGTCAGTCAACTTGTTCTCATCAACATTGGTGGTGACTTGCACCACATACAATTCGCCGCGCTCACTATAAGCAATATTTGCCACAAATTCTTCAAGTACCATACTCTCCGGGTACCGTTGCGTTATTGCACTACGTAATTGTTCTATTTTTTCAAAAGCATCCGGCATACTACACGCATCTTTGATAAGGTCGTCGGTAAACTCACCCTCACCGTCGCCAACTAGCTGAAGTAGGTTACTCGTAATTATTTCTCGAGCAGACGGAACCTGCTCTTCGCCTATTTCGCCACAACTACGCTTCTGAAGAACAGAAAGTTCATTGATTGTTCTTCGAAGTGTGTTAACTG
>JAGVEG010000034.1 GCA_020058355.1 Candidatus Berkelbacteria bacterium | reverse complement strand
GTTTGCTGGGTCTACAATCTCAGGAACTGCCTGCAGTTTCGCATCTTCAAGGCGGGGGTCAGTGGCAGCAATGGTAGCACGTGCCTTTCCCTGTGCATCAATAAGGCTCACCATGTCACCGCTGCGCCAACGTAGTACTACCGAATGCTCAACTACCACAAGGCGCCAGGCATTGGGAACACCGCGCGCAATCCAGGCATCGGCAATCAGTACATTGGAAGCCTTTACGCGTTCGACGGTCTTTTTCGATGGATACCAGAGTGGCTGACCCGCTGGCACCAGCGAAGCAAGTGACTCAGAAGAAACGCCAACCGCTCCCCGCACCTGTATATCAGTAACGCGAAAATATGGCCCCCAAAGCACCCAACTTACCCCAGCAACAACCCCCACCACGAGCACAGATCGAACAAGTAGGACAAAAAAACGGCGCACAGCACCCGTCGATTCTTTCTGGCGTGGTACCAAATTGCCATACATCAATGGCGCTCGGTATGTATGCGTATTCGAAACCCTTCGCAAACGTGAGCCCAGAAAAAAGGGCTTGCGCTGAGCCGGACGCCGGGCACGCGAAGAAGGACGGACTGTCATATTACTATCTTACCAGACACCAGCAGCAATGTGCGACCGCGCAAGACGGATACCCTCACGGACTGCCACCTCTTCTTCAAGAAGTCCCAGAGCACCCAAGAGATCCTGAGCACTAACCAATCCCTTTCCTTTTCTCACAAATCCCGTACCGGTTTTATCCCAGGCAAGCATAGAAGGTAGCGTACTTTGCTTAGCAACTGCACGAAGTGAAGGATCAAGCACAGGCCCAAATGTTGTCGCCGGTAATGATGCTGGCAGTCGCTTAATACGGTGGAAGAGTTCGGGAGTATGATTGTGCGTCAGCTGCAGGGTAACAGAAAGTAAGACTGGGCGCGTAGTGGTTGCTTCTTTTGCTGGATTTGGGAGAAATCTATTTCTCACCACAGGATCAATCAGCCACTTAGCAGGATGGCGAATAATACTTGGTTCGGGCTTAATCTTTGTTGGCGGATGTAAAACAGTTACATTGCGCACATGGTTTAAGATTCGTACCCCGTCAATTGTTTCATCACGCAACACAGCACTTCCCACTGTTCCTCGCGAGGAAAAGAATGGCACCAATCCACCAAGTCCTGATCCCGCTGCTGTGGTTACTAAATTCCGCAACAGTACACC
Source organism: Candidatus Berkelbacteria bacterium (assembly GCA_020058355.1). Lineage (GTDB taxonomy): Bacteria > Patescibacteriota > UBA1384 > CAILIB01 > CAILIB01 > JAGVEG01. The sequence goes on along the minus strand of JAGVEG010000034.1, from coordinate 15,058 downwards.
ACTCTCGGCCACGGCAAGACTCTGCTCTGCGTGCACAATAACGCCTGTTGTATGATTGCGAATCAATAATCCCGGAAACCCGCTATCAGACCAGAGCGTGTGCGTACCCTGCCCTACCACGTGATGGGCGACCCCGTACTCCTGAGCCACCTGCACAACCCGAACGAGCTCTACTAGGCTAGCAACTGTAATCGCCAAGTCACACACACCACCGGTGTTCAACGTCCACGGTTGCTGCAGAGAAACATGCTCCTCAACCGTGGGGATAATTGTTCGAAGTTGGTCTAGAAAGAGCTTAGCCATCGATGTGCAGTTGCTTGTTCATCCCAACACACTACTTCCGGATGCAGGAAAAAGCCATAGGCTTCATACACCCGCTTGCGCAGGAGCTCAACAAGAGTAATCCAGTCTTCTTGACGTGCATCTTCCTCGGCAATAATAAAGTTGGCATGACGCTCAGAAACCATTACCCCACCTTCTTTCGTTCCCTTTGCCCCTAGCTGATCAAGATACCAGCCAGCAGCAGCCATGGATACACCATGCTGCTCTTGGATTGTGGTATCAAGGTTTTGGAATACCGAACCAGCATTTGGCTCAGAAGGTTGTACACGAGCTTTCTCAATACCCCACAGCCGATACTGCTCCTTTGCTGCAACAAGATGCCCGTCTTCGTTTGGGTGCACAAGCGCAAATTGCACCGCGGTAATTGTCTCACCAGACACATGGAACCGACTGTAGTCATAGCCGAATGAGCATTCTGACGCTGAAACCCAATACGAACCGCGCTCGGGATGCACTACCTGCACCGCAGCAATGTGCTCAGCCAGAAGATGCTCCTTGGCATGAATATTATTATAGACCGCTCCCCCAACCCGACACGGAATGCGCGCATACCGATGCAAGCCTAACAAGCCTTGTTGTAGTGTCCACTGCACCGCCTGTCCCCAGGGAACCCCTGCACCAATCGTAACAAAGACAAACTCACCCTCCATCGGTACCTCATCAGCTAGCGCCAACACACCCACCTCACTCCCCTTGGTATACCGTCCCGTAGTGGTGGGCGGCATAAAAGCAGTATGCGCGTGCTCATCAACTGAGAACTCAGCAAGGCGGGGTCGCATTACCACGCGCTGCAACGGAGAGTCAGGAAAAATAAGATTACTACCACCGCCAAGAATCGCGGGGGTAGGGTGCTGGGAAAGTACTTCGCTCACCTCGGCTACCGTGCGCGGCTCATACAAATCAAGAACCGGCGCACCAATATGCGTCGTTGTCAGCACACGAGCAGAGACATTTGTACTACGCATGGCGACGATACTGCTTGAGTTGCTCATGACTCCATCCCAGTTCATGGAGTGCCCGGAGTGATAATGATCGAAGCAAACTCGTTTCTCCCGTCCAGCGCCATGGCGGCAGATACCAGCGGATTGCACCCTTAAAGCCCTTCAGCGCCTTGCGATACAATCCATGATGACCAGGCACCACCAAAACACCTCCCCTACTCACCGTACTGCGGGCAATCTGGCGCAGGCGCTCGGGAGCCAGTGTCAACCCTTCAATAACGACAACTTGAGGTCGTACGTGGATATCAAACTCTGGAGAGAGATTACTGAGCACATAGGCCTGACCCGCCGCCTGCAAGAAAGCGAGGTCCTCCTCTGAACCGTACCACCCAATCATGGGAACCTGTCGCAGTAATCGGGCCACGTTTTCTGGCTCTTCAGAATCCATAGCAAAACGCTTGCCCACCACAACGCGGGGGTCACCTTGAAGCCGAGTACGAAGATCTGTCAGGTCCATACCCACAGTCTAGCGCATTGTATCAATGAGCAAAGAGGCAATATGCCGCGCTGCATGTGGAGTGGCGAACTGAGCAATCTGCTCACGACGCCCGTCATTCACCCGCAGACCGTCATGAAGCATCTCAATAACCCGCGCAACCAACGCTTGCTTTCCTTCACGCTGATCAACAACCACAGCTGCACCCGCCCGCTCCAAGATCTCAGCATTTGCATGCTGGTGCATCTGGGCATCAACCCCAGTAGGTAGCGGGACAAGGAGTGTGTGAGCGCGAGAGGCTGCAAGCTCAAAAATACTTCCTCCCGCTCGACTCACCACCAACGTAGCGCTGCGCATCAGTTCAGCCAATTCATCATCAATACGTTCAACAAGCGTAAGATGTGGACGGAGCTCTGCAGGAAGCGTCTTTGAGCGCTCAAGAAACGACTCAATAAGTCCGCCGCATTGCTGAATGATCGTGTAGCGTTTCAGTAATTCTGGCCACGCATCTGCGAGTGCATCGTTTATCCAGCGCGCACCCTGACTCCCACCAATAACCACAATAAGTGGACGATCAGTAACCCGCTGCGCCGTCTGAAAAAAGAGTTGTCGCACCGGCTGCCCGGTATATTCCATTCGCATGGCGGGAAGATCCGGATACTGATCACACGGAAACGCTGTTGCCACCTTGGTAGCCCACCGCGCGATGAGCTTGTTAGCGAGTCCTGTCCGCAAGTCAGTCTCATGGGCGACCACGGGGATTCCTAGGCGTGAACACCACCACGCCAAGGCAACACTCGCCGCACCTCCCTTACAAAAAGCCGCATCAGGACGCTCACGCATCACATACATCCCAACCTGAAACCACCCAACAATCATATTCCACAGTGCCGGAATCTGGCGCCAGGTTGGCCGGCGATAGAGTTTACCGCTTACAATCTCACCCGTCTTCAGCCAATCCTTTGCCAGCTGAGTGACCCATGGCGAGCGCAAATCACTCTTCGTACCTAGGTACGCAATCTCACAACTTGGCTCAAGGGTATGCAGCGCACTAAGCACCTCAATGCAGGGAATACTATGCCCACCCGTTCCTCCACCAGTTGCAACGATGCGCTTCATCACTTGTCCTGCCGTTGATACCGCGAAATATTGAGGAGCACCCCAAATGCCGCGAGGTTAATCATCAGTGCTGTTCCACCATACGAAAGAAAGGGAATTGGCACGCCCGTAAGTGGTGCCAAACCAAGCATAGCTGCCAGATTCAAAAATGCTTGGTAGCCAAACCACGTCGCGATTCCTACAGCTAGCAACATACCGAAGCGATCTTCAACACGGAGCGCCACCCGGTAGCATCGTTCAATAAATGCCACCAAAAGCGCGATGATAAACAGGCCGCCCACAAAACCCGTTTCTTCCACAGCAACCGCGAAAACTGAGTCGGTGTGTGGCTCCGGAAGAAACAGGCGCTTCTGCCCACTCTTGCCAATACCACGCCCAAACCAGCCGCCACTTCCAATCGCAAGCTCAACCTGCTGAACATGGTAGTCACGACCCTTCGTCTGTTCATTACCACCACTGACAAATGTCTTAATGCGGTTGAGACGATAGTTTTCTCCATCTTTCGCTGGGATTAGCACCAAGGCTCCGGCCAACACTAGAGCAAGAAAACCAACTACTACCTGACGCAGACTTACCCCAGCCACAAACATAATAGCGATCACCGGCATAACAATAATCGTATAGGTGCCGAGATCTGGCTGTGCCAACATGAGCACCCCCACCAAACCCACCACCCCCAGAAGCGGCAGCAGCGCCTCACGAATCGTTTTGCGTTTTTCCCAATGAGTAGTAATCCAGGCCGCCACATAGGCACTGACTGCAAACTTTGCCAGTTCAGACGTTTGAAAGTTAAGCGGACCCAAATTAATCCAGCGATGTGCTCCATTGATTTCTCCCGCCGAGAATACCAGTGTTGCAATCAGTAAGACGATGCTCGTAATTAAAAGGGTAGCTGCATGCTTTCGCCAAAAGGTAAATTCAAGATTAGCCGTTACCGCAAGGAGACTCAACCCTATCAAGAGCCCGATAAATTGCTTCCGGACAAACAGATAGTCATCCCCAAAACGTACATGCGCCACCACAGCAGAGGCTGAAAACACCATTACCAACCCCACCCCAATCAAAAGAATCACTAGGAGCGCCAAACCCACATCAGTACGACGGGGCAGTGGCAGACTCATCGATTGGTAAGCATTACAAGCAATCCTAGTGCCCCACCAATGATTGAGATAATCAAGAAGCGCATGGTTACCTTTACCTCAGGCCAACCCAGCGCCTCAAAATGATGGTGGATCGGGGCAATCAAGAAGACTTTCCGCTTGAATAGCTTTTTCGAAATAATCTGAATCACCGCAGAAATGCCCTCAATGTAGGGAATAATGAGAATGAGCGGCAACACAATGACGCTGTTAGTAAGGAATGCCAAGATCGGCAGTACCATGCCCAGCGCCATCGAACCCGTATCTCCCATAAAGAATCGAGCCGGATGCACGTTAAACCACAGGAACGCCAGCAACGAACCGGTAAGGGTGGCACAGAAGATAGCGAGACTCTCCTGTCCACGTGTCAGAGCAATTACCGTAAAGACAAAGCTTGCAAAGGCACCGACGCCGCCTGCCAATCCATCAAGGCCATCGGTTTCATTTACGCTGAATGAGGTGAAAACCAGCACACAAATCATGAGCGGTACGTACCACCAACCAATCTGGTGATTTCCGCTCGAGATACCAAACCACGGGAGATCAAAGGGCAGATAGACGTCACTAAAGCCAAGCTTTACGTAGAACCACCACGCCGCCACAATCGCCACGCCGAGAAAAATGGGGAAGCGATACAAGAACCGCAACCCTCCCCCATTACTCCCCTTTCCCCGTACGTTCAACAGATCATCTACGGCACCGATCACACCCGCAGCTGCCAGAGTAAACACTGGGAGATAGGTTTGCCCACGATTAAGATTGAAGAAAAGTGTTGCCAGAACGGTAGACACCCAAAAGAGTAGACCTCCCATCGTCGGGGTGCCCGCCTTGCTACTGTGCAACTTCGCAAAAAGTGGTGTCGCCTTGCCGTCAATTCCATGATCACGCAGACGCTTTCCAACCTTATTATTCAAAAGAAAACGAATCAGAATCGGCGCAAGGAGCAAGCCAAGGCCAAAACTAATACTCGTAAAGAGAAACACATTTCGGAGTGCACTGACATCAATCGTTACTGCCTGCAGGGTAGGATTCATGAGGAAAACTTAGGTGTGGCGCCAACGCGCTGACTGGCGGACAAGAAGTGAGGCGTCAGCGGGATCTGCGAGAAGCGAACGCACAAGACGCTCGAACCGCATGCGATTCTGTGACGCTTTCAAGACTACCACGTCTTGGGATTCAAGGAAGCTCTCTAGCACCTCTATCGCCTCTTCACTTGTTGCTACAGCCTGTGATCGATCACCCATCTTCGCAAGGGCAACCTGATCTTCCGCATGCGGCCCCACAAAAAGTACGGCATCAAGCCCACTTTTTCCTACAAAAAGCGCAATTTCATGGTGGTAACGTGCCTCATCCTCGCCTAGTTCGTTCATATTCCCAAGTACCGCTTTGGCTGGGCGGCCAAGTAACTTGGCGTAGGCCACCGTTGCTTGCACCGTTGCCTGCACAGAGGCCGGTGACGAGTTATAACTCTCATCAAGGATAACCATCCCATCACGACCAGCAAGCACACGCCCCCGCCCCGCCGGCGCGGTATATCCAGCAAGTGACTGGATGAATGGCTGCACCGGCAACCCTTCCCGCTCCAGGAGTCGTACGGCCGCAGTCAGTGGCTGCAGCTGATGGTGCGCATAGAGACCTGTCTGCACCGTGGTACCCACATATTGAAAGCGATACCCTTGCTTTGTAGCCTCTTGATGAGTAAATGTGTCAGTACGATACCCCTCTGCAAGTCCTGCAGCACAGGCATGCTCCCAGCTTCCCGGTTGATCCGCATTCGCGAGGGCATAGCCCCCTCGCGCCTTGTACCGGATAATATCAAGCTCATCCGCAATTTGCGCTTCATAACTGTCATAATTTGCCACATGTGCCGGTGATATACCCGTTAGGACTACGGCATTCGGCGGCAGTGCCCTACAGAGCATTGCGATATCACCAGGAGAGTCAGTACCATACTCGAGGAGGTAGTAGTCGGGACACTCCTGCCCTCCTTGCGCATATGCCTGCACAATCCGCTGGAGCAAATTGAGGTAGCCAGCTAGCCCGTGGGGCACGTCCTTACAGCCAAGTATGGTGTAGGCAACACCTTCAAAGGTGTTCAGATTTCCTGGCGTCGCCACAAACCGTACTCCGGCAGTCTGAAAAGCCTGAGCAATTGCTTCTTTTGTTGACGTCTTACCAATCGATCCACCAACCGCAATCACGCGTGGCTTTTCGCGGGCGAGCATATGATGCACTGCGTGCCAGAGCACCTTTGCGCGAAGTACTTTGAGGAATTCCATAGAGGTAGCCTAGCGCGCGTGGCTAGTTTGTGCGAGGAACTTGCTCATACGTCAGCAAAAACTGCATCACTTTTTGGAAAAGTGGGACAGCAGTACGCTCAGAGAATGGTCCCGTGATGGCAATATCCGGCTTCTCAATACGCGTAAAGACGATAAAGCGCGGGTTTTCACGTGGGCCAAAGCCCACGAACGTGTGGTTATAGGTGTCGTCACGGTAGCCACCATCTTCTGCAATCTGTGCCGTACCGGATTTACCACCAATTTTATAGCCAGCAACAGAGGCCCGGTTATGTGACTTATCAACAACATGCACCATCATATCCATAATCTGCGCGGAGGTATCCGGCTTCAGAACCTGTTCACCGGGTCCGTTATCCTTCACGGTACGCTTCCCATTTTCATCAATAACCGCGTTTACAATATACGGCTCATGATAGGTGCCGCCATTTACCAATGGGCCGTATGCCGCAGCCAGCTGAATTGGCGTCGCTGTCATACCCTGCCCAAAAGCAATGGTCGCGCGCTCAATATCACGCCACTTTTTACCATCTTTCAGAGTACCACCTGCTTCACCAGGAAGCTCGATGCCGGTTTTGCTGCCGATGTTAAATTTACGCAGATACTCATCAAGCTTCTCACTCCCCAGCTTCTCAGCAACCCACACCATGGCAACGTTATCTGAGTTTGCAAGAACATCAGCCATGCTCTGATCGCCAAACGCCTTTCGTGACCATGTATGAATCGTATGTGTGTCAACCTGTACCGTTTCACCAAAGGTATTACGAGTATCCTTAGTAACAAGTCCCTCGTTAATTGCCGCAGCCATGGTGAGCGTTTTCACTACACTTCCTGGCTCGTAGGCAAGCGCGGTAGTGCGATTAAGATAGCGCTCCTGCTGATCTTGCGGTACTTCTTGGTATTTCCCCGGATCAAAGCTAGGAGTACTGGCCATTGCCAAAACAGCTCCTGTTGAAGGATCGAGCACCACCACTTCTCCAGCAGGCGAACCGGCAGCCGCTACCGCTTCACGGAGCTGTTTTTCCACCTCAAACTGAATCGAGCGGTCGATGGTTAACTCGTAGCTCTGTCCATCCTTCGCAGGTAACTCACCGAGTGAAGCAAGTAGATTACCGGCGACATCCTTTTCAAGGAGGCGCTTTCCCGAGTAGCCAGCCAGTGGTTCATCGTAGTAACTCTCAAGTCCATACTGAGCCTTCCCATCACGGTTAATGAATCCAAGAAGTGGCGCTAGCATGCCCCCCTCTGGATAGCTTCGGCCGTACTCACGCTGAATAAACAGGCCGGTTGAGCCCAGGAAACGAAGTGAGCCCTGACGATCATCGCCAGAGAGGGTAATGGCACGGAAGCGCTTACCCGCCTCATCAGCCTTTTGCTTTTCATACGCATTCACCTGCGCCACAAATGCCTGCACTTCTTCCAGTGAGAGGCCAGTAATAATGGGTGGCATGTAGCGTGACTGTCGCTCAAACTGCTTACTCAGTTGCGCAGCATCAAGCTGGAAAGTAGTAGCCAGCTGCGCGGCGTACCCCGTCTTATCTTTCACATCAAGTGGGGTTGCACTGAGGCGATATTTTGCAACCGTAGCAGCAATAACAGTCGTTGCATTAGTTGCGCGATCCTGAATAAAAATTTCACCCCGTCGTGGCTGTACCTCAGTAACAACCTGTTGCTGACGCTGCGCCTCTTTAAGCGTGGCCTCGTGGTTACGAATGCTCTGAGTACCAAGCCGCGCCGTGATACCAACGGCACAAAGCGCCCAAAAAACGGTCACTGTCCGGAGACGAATAACCCCACCGCGCGCCTCACTACCACTTATGGTAGCCTGTTGAGCCGCATGCTTTCTCGCCGAATAACTCGTACGGGTACTCACCGACTTGTACGGGCGCCGGCAACTTCAGGACTTGGTGTTGCAACGGTACGCACCTCAGTTATGGGCTGGAGTTCTTGGCGAACTGGTAGCTCTTGTAGTGTGTTCAGCGCCGTTGCCCGACGCAGCTGAAGACTCAAATCACTAATATCACGAGTAGCCGCACCTTCCTGACTTACCAGTGTGTTCCGGCTGTAAGCACTGTTGGTACGAAGCGCCACCTGTGCCACATAGGCAAAGGCAACAAGAAGGACCAGACCGATACCTACGTAGCGCACAGCACCAGTTCCCACGGTAACACGGCGATTCACTGAACGTAGTGGACGACGCGTCGTGCGTGAACGAGTGACAGTATAGCCAGAACCTTTTGTGTACCGTGCAGCCATAGGTGTGTAATTAGAGCCCAAAGGCCTCCAGCGTCTCAGCCAACTCAGGGTGACTCATGGCGTCACTTTCCTGAGCTCGCTTCCAAGCTGCGGCACTCCAGATTTCGATATGATCAATCAAGCCAACGAGCACTGCCTCCTTACTCAGGGTTGCAGCCTCACGAGCCTGTGGTGGAACCACGAAACGACCTGAGGCATCAAGTTGTACATCCACGGCAGACGCAAGCGTCTGGCGAACATAGGCTCGAACCTCAGGACGGCTCTGTGGTAATGCAGCAAGTTTGGCAGCAATTGCCTCCCAGGCTGCAAGTGGATAGAGCGTAAGCGAACCATCATAGCCTTTGGCAATGACAGCGCCCGCCGCTACCTCTGATCGCCACTTAGCCGGCACCTGCAGCCGGCTCTTTTCGTCCAAATTGTGGTGGTGCTCACCAATGAACATCGGTTCCACAGATTACGGATTGAAGTGTGACGATCCACTTTGCCCCACTTGGATCCACTTACACCCATTTTGCGCCTGATTTCAGAAGAATGCAACTATCTGCACACCACATAGTAAAGGAGGTGTGCCTGCGCACACCTCCGGAGAGTCTACAGTTCGATATACAGACCAGCAGCTTTCCACCGCCGGATCAGGGCCACCTCCTTTCTACGCTTAAGCCAAGTCCAAAACGGCTCGCTCCCCAAGCGTCCGGTTACAATCACCTGATGGCCTATACCAGCAGCTTGAGCTCCTTGAAGGTCAGTGAAGAGCTGGTCACCAATATGCATACTCCTCTCTGGCTCGCTTGAGGTAAGTTCACATGCTTTCCGAAACGGCCAAACTCCGGGCTTTTTACACCAGAAGCCGGCGGTTACGCATCTAACGTGAGTATCACTAGGATCAAGTAAGTGGGCGAGCTTTCGCACACGTTTAACGGTTGGGCCCGGAAACACTGTGTTTGAAACAAGGCAGACCCGAATGCCGTTGTTTAGCAAGGACCTCACCCATTGGACAACCTCCCGAGATGGTTCCTTCGCCAATGGTGACAACAGTGTATTATCTACGTCGACAAATACGCAGTACACCCCAATTTCCTGCAGAAACGAGACAGTGACGTTAGTCACATCTGAAACAAAGGCTATTGGCGGCCGTAGCTCCAACTTTGGTGTTCTTTTCATAATTTTCCTCTTACCCACACACAACCAGAACCAACCCTCTGCTACAAGGGGATTTAGTCAACCAAATACTCAGCAAACTTTGCCCTCAGCTTTCCGAGCTTTGGTGCAATTACAATCTGACAGTACGGCTGGTTTTCATGATTCTCGTAATACTGCCGATGTCGCTCTTCGGCCGGCCAAAAATCTTGCAGTGCTCGCACTTCCGTCGTAAGTGGGTCGTCATACACCTCAGTCATTTCTGTCATAACCTGCTGAATGACTTCCTCCTGGTCTGGCTTTGTGAACAAAACCATTGAACGGTAGATGGGACCCACGTCAGCACCCTGGCGATGAAACGTTGTCGGGTCGTGAATAGTGAAGAATATAACAAGAAGGTCATGAAGTGAAATCACGACAGGGTCAAACTGAACCTGAACCACCTCGGCATGGTCTACCCCGCTCCGATGCAAGTCATAGTAGTCAGGATTGGGAATATGGCCGCCAGCGTAGCCAGAGACTACCTCACTCACGCCACGCACTCGCCGGAGCGCCGCCTCAATACACCAGAAGCACCCTCCACCAAGTACAATTGTTTCCATGGATCAATTCTAGCAGATTACTCTCAAACATTATCAATATGGGCTTTCTCACAAAAAAAACCGACTCCTCCTAGGAGGTGTCGGGAAATTTGAATCGTAACTGTCGCACTTCTTCACCCTGTACCAGACTGCGAACCACCCGAAGGATCTGGTGATTCCCAGCTGGTCCCAGTATCTTTTCGACCTTGGTGTCGAGCTCTCTACCAACCTGATTGTACCCTAACCAAACACCGGATACTGTCTACTTCACTACTTCAATTGGCGTATTTGGCTGTGAAGGACTCGAAATAAAGGCAAATGCCACGCCCATAAAAGCAATCGCCAGCACAATAATTGGGATAATGACGAATCTGAAGATTCCTAAAAGGATTTTACGGAGTTGTTCCATTAGAGTGAGGTTATCTTTTCACGTACAGCGGCAACGCTGAGGCGCACCTGCTCCATGCTATCGCGGTCACGCAGGGTAACCGTGCCATCTTCGAGCGTTTGGTAGTCAACCGTCACACAGAACGGCGTACCGACCTCGTCTTGGCGGCGGTAGCGCTTACCCACACTTCCAGAAGTGTCGTAGGCAATATTATAGTCACCGGCTAGCTGGTCCCAGATCTCCTCTGCCTTCTCGGCAAGGCCATCTTTCTTCATAAGTGGCAGAATTGCCAAGCGGTATGGCGCCAACTTTGGCGCAAGATGAAGTACGGTTTCTGCTTCTCCAGAACCATCGCGACCCTCGGGGTAGTCCTGGAATGCATCAACCAGTACTGCCAGTATAGCGCGACCAATACCAAGTGATGGCTCAATAGTGAATGGCTGGAAGCGCTCCTTGGTTGCTTCTTCAAAGTAACTCAGATCCTGCTTTGAGTGCTCCTGGTGCTGCTTCAGGTCGTAATCGGTACGGTTAGCAATACCGGCAAGCTCCTGGTACCCACCAAATGGGTAGTTGTACTCAAGATCAGTTGTACCTTTGGAGTAGTGAGAGAGCTTCTCTTTGGGATGCGCATAGCGGCGAAGATTCTCCTTCTTCAAACCAAGCGTATTCACGCAGAAGTCTTCAAGCAGATCGATCCACTTCTCGTGCCAGACTTCATCTTCACCAGGTTTCACGAAAAACTCAATTTCCGCCTGCTCGAGCTCACGCACACGAAACAGCGAGTTACCGACCGTAATCTCGTTGCGGAATGCCTTACCAATCTGCCCGATACCAAACGGCACCTTCAGGCGACTTGTATCAACCACATTGGCAAAGTTCACAAAGATACCCTGAGCCGTTTCTGGGCGAAGATACGCCACATTGGTATCACTTTCCACAGCACCCAGGTTGGTCTTGAACATCATGTTGAACTGGCGAGGTTCGGTAAACTGCCGCTCGCCACAGGCGGGACAGGTAATTGCCTGCCAGAACGTTGCTTCTTGGTGGTTTTCAGTAAAGTACGCAAAGGCAGTTGCTGCCTTTTCACGGTCTTTGGCGGAAACCTCGCTGCGCTTGGCGTGCTTAGCACATTCCTGCGCCCAGCGGGCCTGCCAACCAGCTTCGCCTTCACCAATTTCAAAATGATCAGCGCGCAGGCGAATACGACAGTTAGCACACTCAATCAACGGATCAGAAAATGAATCCACATGACCTGAGGCCTTCAAAACCGCCGACGGAGTAATAATTGCCGTATCCACCCCAACCATATCGCGACGGCCGTAAATAAAGGTCTGCCACCATAGCTTCTTCAGGTTGTTAGCAAGCTCAACACCGAGGGGACCCATGTCAAATAGGCCACTGGCACCACCATAAATATCAGCACTGGGGAAAATGAACCCACGGCGCTTAGCAAGACTCATCAGGATTTCGAGATTTTGAGCAGCCATACCGAAAACTTACGAATTACTCCCTCAGCCTATCAGATACTCAGGGCTCCGCTAAGAGCAAGGAGATCATCGCTTAATACGGTGCGTGCGTGACTTAGTAGTACTGTTCGTGCACCCTCCCACACCTCTACCCCAGCCTGAAGCTTGAGGCTCTGCCACGGCTCACCAGAGACAAGTGCACGAATAAGGACCACCGTTCTCCCCGGGACCAGCACTCCCCCACCCTCTGAACAAAATCCGCCGAGATCACTTCGCCAAAAGAGCTCCTCGCCCTTAAGAGCTTCACCCGTTGCCACATTACGCATAAGCTCTGGCTGATAGCCTTGGCTAATAAGCAGTCGCCAGCACGCCTCAATCACTAGGCGCGCCATCACCACCTCATCACCCACCGCTCCTGCACTTGCGTGAGCAAACTGCCACGCCAGGGTAAATGTTTCCGGCTGCACTTCTTGTTCAGGAAGTAATTTCTGAAGAAGCTGAACAAATCCTGACCCCGAGTTAACCAGACGCACCAAATTCTGTTCAGATTCTTCAGGACGCACCAAGAGCTGCGCCCCCGTTAATACCCAGCCGCCAGCACCCTCCACCAACTCAATGCTGAGCGGCAAGAAACTCACCAGATGACCAGCTAAGCGACTGGTTGGCTTTCTCACCCCGCGCGCTCGCACCCATACGCGACCCAGCTCTTCGGTCACAAAAAGTAACGACCGATCCGCCTCTTGGTGCGGCCGACTCATCAGTAGGATGGCATTCGTGGTGATGTGCTTCACTCCCCCAGGTTGACAGATTATGAAGAATCTTTATACCTAATAAAAAGAAGGAGTTTTAAAATGCCAAGAGCCCAATTTCACGAATTGCTTTATAGCTATAACCTACGCCAAACACTAGAGCACATTAGATGGTGTATTGAGAACTACACAGTTCATCAAGCGAAAAATAAAGAGGGGATGCCAGAGTTCGAACCTGGAGAATATGTCTATGAATTTACCATGGAGACAGCGCTACCAAGCCTACTCAAGATTGGTATTCATCCCGATATTACCGACATCTCTTTGCTTATGCCGATTGGCAAGCCTGAAAGCCAGCTCATGGCGCAGACATCGATCACATTTGAAGCAGGTCATGCAGATAGTCCTTGGATGCTTGATATTGTCTTAACAGAGCCAAGCACTAGACCTGGTCATAACAACAAAATAACAATTAGTGTCTACACAGTTATTTCTGATCGACAACAGCCGTCTGATGTAGAAGTTGATAGAGTTGTAGTCATAGACCAGAAGCTTCAGTTTATTGCAGACAAGCTAGCGGCGACTCTTTCTAGGTTCCCGAGGAAAAAAAGTGTTGCAACTTGGCTACGGTCTGCTCTAAAAAAGGAGGAGGAACTACTAAGGGCTCATCTCGTCATCACAACAATATGCATGTTGCGTGATGAAGGATTTCCACTACCAAATAATGCACTGCACATGTCATCGCGCGAGCTCGCGGCTCAATTAATTGAACTTTCAGGCCATGAAACCATGTTACCGGCTTCATCCCTGAATAATGCAATCATCGAAAGTTTTGTTAGGCCAGAATCACGGGGAAAGATTCTCTCCGTGTACCCTGACTATACTAGCGGTGTTGAGCAAACCATACATCACTACCTAAGGCACATGATTCACTAACCCCCAGAAATGGGGGTTCTATTTTTGGCAAACCTTACAAAAATGTGTCGAGCGCCCGCCAATCACCACCTTCTCAATCACTCCTTCTCCACACTGCAAACAGGGTTGGCCGGTCCGATGGTATGCCAAGGCAACTGAGAGATACGTGCCCTTATCCCCAATAGCATTTACATAGTCGCGCGCGCTACTTCCACCATTGGCGAGCGCCAAATCAATTGTCTGAATAATCGCAGCATGCAGGGCACTCATTTCATGTTCATGAAGACTCCCCGACAAACGTGTCGGCAGAATATGTGCCCGAATACAGGACTCATCGGCATAAATATTACCCAGTCCACCAATTACCGTCTGGTCCAGTAATGCTGACTTTAATGACGTTTTTGCCCGGCGCTGGAGCGCCTGCTGCAAGTAAGCAACCGTAAAAGCAGCATCATGCGGCTCAGGGGCGAGTGTCTTTAAGAAGGGCAGATGTGGCAGTTCATCAAGTTGTAGCACCTGGAATGAGCCGAACTTCCGCATATCATTGAAATACAGAGTTGAGCCATCAGTAAAATGTAGTTCAATGTGGGTGAACCGTCCTGGAAGCTGTAAGTAATCAGCTGAAGGATGCCCACCCATCACCTGCTCGCCCGAAGTACCCACATAGAGCAACTGCCCTGTCATCTTTAAGTGAATTGCCAAGACGAAATTGGGAAGAAAATGAAGAAGAAGGAGCTTTCCTCGACGATCCACCCGATCAATGACACAGTCACACAGCCCCACCAGATCGCCTTTCACTAACTTCGGCACCTTCACCACTACACGCTCAAGCACCTTGCCTGGTAAAACGCCGGCAAGGCCTCGACGAATTGTTTCTACTTCAGGAAGTTCAGGCATGGATACGATAGTTACGGACCGCGCGTAGCGCTGCAATGTCAATAATGACACGCGCCAACTCACTTGGATGATGACGAATCAACGATCGCTGAGCGGCCAACGGGTCTGCAGCACTGATGCGCGGTGGCTTTGCCAGAAGAGGCGCACCAACAAACATGGTACCCGGTCGGTGTCGCGCAGGATCAAATTCAACGAGTCTTCGTGAGCGCTCCTGGGCATAGCGCTGCAAGAGATCACGCGGTGGCCGGGCGGTGTTATAAAGCACAATATCAAGCAGCCTCCCGCCAAGGTACTGCTCTACATGGTCGACATAATCATGCACGCCATAGCGGTCC
>JAGVEG010000094.1 GCA_020058355.1 Candidatus Berkelbacteria bacterium | reverse complement strand
GTAAGCTTTTCGAAAACTGGGCTGCCCCCTACCTCGTCATCAGCTCGATTGTTCTAGCACTCCGTACCGAGGGCCTCGCTGGCGCCCTCCTGCTGATTATCTTCGGTGCCCTCCTTGTAGCGGCGGGCGAGTTCCTAGACCAGCAATCAACCGTGGTGATTGGTTGGATTGGCACAGCGATTGGTAGTATTATGCTCCTTAGTAACTTTGGGTCTGTGCTCAGTCGCGCATGGCCACTCCTTCTTCTTGGTCTTGGCTTACTTGCCATTGTTGGCGCCTACTTCCTGCAGAAGAAAGCACTCCTGAAGCCTGAGGCGGCGACCAAGAACCACCCCTATGGCCTCGGCACGTATCACAAAGAGCTCGAAATGGACGTTTTCCATGCAGAGAAGCACGAATCATCAACCCACAACGCCGAGGACCTCTCTGGCCGGCTCATCGCGGTATTTGTAGCGATCTTTATTGTTTCGATGGTTGGGTTTGTGGTGAATTTCTTGGGCGGGGCGTAAGCCATGTTAGAAAAATGGCCTGGAGATACTCCAGGCCATAGAACACACTAGCCGCGACTCAAATTTTTCTTTTCTCTACCGAGCTGCGCATACCGATCTGCTAGCTCCTTATCCCTTAGTGCAAATTCTTGACGCTGAGCCGCAATCTGACGCATTACTTGGTCGATATAGACCAGTCTTTGACCACGCTGAAGATACTCTCCTGCAGCGTGAACGCGTGGTGCAAGATAGGTGAAGATATTCTCTTTGGACGCAATACCATTAACACCTACCAGGGCACCATCGATAGGGTGTTCGGTGGCATGAAGTACGACTTCCGTAGTATGTATGGTAAATCCGCCCTCAGGGCTAACTACAAGTAGTTCTCTCTTTTCAAGCACAGTGAAAAAACCAAGTAACTGCTCCAGACTCATTGTCAATTCTGCTACTGCTATCTCAGCTGTGATCTGCTGGTAAGCCACTAAAGCCCAATCTTCTGTATCGATCAAAGGCCCTAGGCAACCCGGAAACAATACAGCAAACCATATCACCTCTTCCCCACTTAATCGTGGAGAGAAAGTACTTGGCAAGGTAGGACGGTAGTAGTTTTTTCCCGCAATCTGTAAATGTTGTAACAGTCCAGCATTTACATAATTGACAAGAGCCGACCGAACCTCTTTTTGCGTTGAAGTAACGGGATTCCTCATGAGTTCATTAGCTTGCTGGTTGAAGAGGCTGACGAACTCTACCCAACCAGCCCTATCCACACACGATTCTAGGCCGAACTGCGACCAAAGCTCTTGTAGGTACCTTCTGCGAGCGCTGATACTTTGACCAACATGAGTAACTATTGGGTGAGGAAATTTCTCTCTTCCGAAACTACTCCCACCAGTTTCAAGCATCTTTTCAACAAATTGTGTACCTTCTTGCTTAAACAATTCTTCAGCCTTCCTAATAGAAGCAGCCTCAAGCTCCACAGCCTCAACAACCTCCGCCAGAAGTGAGCCTGTAAGCACGCTTTGTAGGTGCCTGGCTACCATACGTAGCTTTATGATGACTTCCTCTGGATCATACAAACAATCTGGAATAAATATCCGGTAGGCCATTCTTACTTCTGATGCGCCATCCAAAGTACCCAGACTCACCTCATAGACATTTGCCGTGTTCGTGCCCCTCACGCGAACTAGTCGTTTACTAGTTTCTTTCTGGATCCACTGGGCCGTAATCTCTTTCCCACAACCCAGATCGGCCATGGTAATGAGCTGGGCTAGCAACTCCATTCTTGGTTGATGCTCACCTGAATTGGGTGAATGTGGATTTGGCACATATCTCACTTGTGTCAATTTGGTGCCTTGCACGTTTTCAGACATTTTTAACTCCATGTTTTTGATTCCCTTTCGGGTATAGTTTATGTAGCAAGAATCCACTTACTGCGCAAGACAACCGCCAGTCAAACAAGTTAACTATGCCCAAGGGGCGTAAACACACAGTAAGAAAAGTCAGAGACTGTTTTTGGGTACAGTAGAAAACTGTTTTGAAATGGGTTCTTAATCCTCTAACACCAACTGATCCCGCATCCAATCAAGGTATTCGCGTGAGCCCATACTAATGGGTGTCTGAATGATCTCGGGGATCTCGTAGGTGTGATGCTCTTGGATGCAATCCACCACCGCAGAGTACAGCCGGTTCATCGTCTTCATCTGTAGGCGCACCTCACCCTCTTCCAGGATCTCGCCCTGCCAGCGGTAGATACTCTCTACTGGCGTAAGCTGCACACAGGCCGCGAGCTGCTTTTCTACTAAAACACGAGCCACATTTGCGGCGGCCGCGCGCGTGGGGAAGGTGGTCTGAATCAGGCAGTATTCGGTAGCCATAGGCCCACACTATCAGGATTTTACTGCAAATAGCGAGAAGGCTATTTATAGGCAGTGTTGCACCCTGGTTCGACCTTACTAAACCCATTGAGAAAAGATCGAGACTGTTCCTGGGTTCAGTCGAGAGATTTTTGAAATGGGTTTCAGGAATTCTTGGTGACAATATGATTTTTGGTGTATTCGAGGCTGCCACCCACTTTCTTACCCGGGTTGAGGATGCCTTCCGGATCGAAAAGGTGCTTTACCTCCGCAAAGAGCGCGGTCATCTCAGGGCCGTACATACGCTCCAGGAATGGTGTCCGGATAATGCCGTCGTTATGATCTACACTCATGCTGCCGCCGAAGGCAAAGACCAGGTCGTTTACCCTACGCAAGAGCTCAATGATCTGACCAGCCGCATCCGGCTGCTCGACGTTCATAAGGGGTACTAGGCGGATGCTTCCGTCACCAATATGACCCGCATAGGTATAGGTCATATTGTATTCGCTGAGAATGGCCTCAAGCGCAGCAAGGAACTCCCCGTAGTGAGTGAGTGGCACAATGGTGTCCTCCAAAAAGGCCATCGCCCGGTAGTTGGGAGTTGGATTCTCCAGCAGCATCTTGAAACTCTTACGGCGAATAAACAGATTAGCCTCGATAACCTGCTCATCAGAAGAAACAAAGGTCTCACCTCCCAGAGCCGTAATCGCAGCGGTAGCTTGCTCAACTTTTTTCGTAACCTCGGCACGTGTTACTCCCTCATACACGGCGAAGACAACCATGTGCTTGCCCTTGGCGGTACTGGCTGCACCTGCCTCGGTTGGGTGCAGTTTTTCAGCAAGTTCATAGGTGTGGTGGTCGTAGGTTTCGCAGGTATCAGGATCGGCTGCAAGCAATGTGTGTACGGTACCTGCCAACTGGCTAAGGTGCTCAATGGGAACAAGCAACATGGTGCGGTGCGCATTCATGGGGATCAGCTTGAGCGTAGCCTCAGTTACCAGCGCGAGTGTGCCTTGTGAACCAATAATTAAGCGGCCGAGGTTAAAAAGCGTGTGGTCTTCATTCCAGACTTCCCAGAGAGCGTACCCTGCAGCGTTCTTTTTAAGCTTTGGGTGCTTTGCAATGGTGGCTGCGTGCTCATCAAGGATCCGACTCACCTCCCGGTACAAATGCCCCTCAAGGGTGTATGCCTGCTTCTTTACCTCCAGCTCTTCAGGAGTAATCGGCCCAAAGGTACAGACCTCGCCGTTGGTAAGTACTACGGTAAGATCAGCAATACTTTTATCAGTAGCACCGTATTTTACCGACTTCTCACCCGAGGCATTGTTACCAATCATGCCACCAATGCCGCAAATGTCATGGGATGACGTATAGGGTGGGAATAAGAGCTTGTGGGGATGCGTTGCTTTCTCTACTTCCAGATGCATCGTCCCTCCACCTACCTTGATTGTTGCGTGGTTAAAATCAATTTCATGGAGCCAGCCAAAGTGACGCGTCATGTCCAGAACGTAACTTTCGGTAAGCGATCCTCCCGACATACAGGTACCACCGTTACGCGGAGTCAGCGAAACGTTTACTCCTGACTTTTTGCGGTCGGTAACGTGCGCTAAAAGCTTCTGTAAATCCTCTATCGAGCGTGGGTAGAGCACGGCCTCAGGGGTTACCTGAAAGATACTTGCATCGTGACTATAGGCAGCACGCGTCTCTGGAGAAGCATCAAACTCTCCGGTAATAAGGGTAGTAATCGGTTCCATGCCACCAGTATATGCCTCCTAGAAGGTGGCTACCAGCCTCTCGATAATCGTAACCATCAGCTCGAGGTCTTCAACGGCAATTTGTTCATTTGCGCTATGGGTAAACCGTGCGCCATTTCCACAGTTTATCAGCTTTAATCCCCTAGATCGAAGTACATGCACATCACTGAGTCCGTAACTTTGTTGAAGAACAACTCTTTTGTTGAAACTCTCTAACACATCACATAACGAGGCTGATTCTGACTCTTCGATAAAATATCCCTCACCACACACGGTGATCTTCACCGTTGTCATATCTCCAGCTAAACCATTCAAGAGATCCTGTGCTTTGTGAGCTGAGACAGGATTCATACTCCGAAATTCTCCAGCAAATCGCATGTACGGCGAGATTACATTTAAGGCCGCCTCGGACTGCAGTTGCGCTACATTGCAACGACTGTCGGGTAGCTGCGCCATAGCAGCAACTACCTCCCCTACTTTCACAAACTGCTGCACCATGGGATTTGGATACGTCAAACCGCTATGCCCGCTCATACTCGTGCAGACTACCTCCCACTCTAAGAGTGTACCGGTGTGCTGAACGATGGTCCCGATTGGCTGAGCGGTATCAAATACATAGCCTTGTTTGCCGTTGAGCAGAGTGAGATCGAGCGAGGTGCTCCCGCCAAAATCGGTTTCTTCGCCGTAGGTAAGGACAAGCTGAACCTGTTGCTCGCCATCATACCCAAGTAAGAAGAAGAGCATTGCAGCCACCGCTGCTTTATTATCAGCACCAAGGATTTCACCGTTCTTGTTGGTGAGGAGGCCAGCGACTTCTTGTACCTCGATGGTCTTTATATGAGGCACTGTGTCCACGTGAGCATTCAAAAGAAGGGCTGGTAACTTGGTGCCCTTGGTAAGAATAAGGTTGCCGCCAGTATCGCGGATGACTTCTATCCCCTGCGCATGGGCGAAGTCTAAAATCTCTTGATACACCTGCTGCTCTTCACCCGAAACACTGCGGATTGCACAGAGTTGGGTAAATAAATCGGTTACTGAAGTTGGATAGTTCATACATATAGTCTAGTAGATAGTAGGGGTTTGCCCCATATGCACGTGGCATACGGGGCAAGGAAATTAACCAGGACACCATAGTGTTTGCACGCCTTCCTTGTGGGGACAGACATTACAAACCGCTCGTTCATCTGGCTTGCAGCAACAGAGTGAGGCCTTGATCTCAGGGATGTCTAACGGTACCATGCCGAGGTGTAGGAGGCCTTTCTGTACGGTTAGTGTACGGGTCACACATGTGACCAGAAACTGAGGGCTCGTAGCAAGGAACTTTAATCGTTCCTCTGCCATCTGTCTCCACAAGCCCCTCCCCCTCTGCTCTGGCGAGACGAATGCTGCGCCAAGCTCAAGCACCGTCTTGCCGCCATAAATGATTCGCTGCCCGCTCACCGTATGGGCGTAGACCAGTGCGGCAGCTGCTATCGGGGCCTCACCATTGAAGATAACCACAGCGAAAACCGCTTTCTCTAGGTCACCTTTTTCCATTGGAAGCAAGTTCGGGTCTTGCTTTGTCTGCTCACTCCACCAACCAAGCATGGCCGGTCGACCGCTCAGCTGACCCTGCGTAAACGTTTGTACCATTTATTTTTCTCCTGAAAACAAAACACCCGGCGAACCGGGTGCTTAGCTTGGTAATTGATGTACCTACGATACAACGCCAAAGCAGCTCCCGGTGGAAGTGCTACGACGGCGCATGCTAGTGAGGATAATCTGCATCACACAATGACAGTAACGGAAAAACCTACTTTTAGGAAGAATGATAGTTACTTTGCCGCCTCCCACAGCACTTGGAACCACCTCCGCTGCGCCTCCGCCAAATCTTCATTAATGACAACCGTAATGACGGTGTCCTGGGCAAAGCCCCCAATATGTAGATTGGAGAAGCTGTCTCTATCTTTAGTTCATGCCCCACCAATACTCTGTTGGTGAGGCATTACTCATTCGCATAATCACTCTTTTCTGGCTAACTAATAGCAAACCTACCCGCCGGACGCCGGCGGATGTTTTATTTTAAGATAAATAATTTTAAAAGTATTCGGGTGGTCACTGAAAAAAACGTTCTTTGATAGACATATTAGCTATTTTTTGATTGTATTATGCAAACCCCCCCGCCGGACGCCGGCGGGTGTTTTTATTGAAAGCCGGATCTCTTCAGTGACATACTCTGGTATACGGTGCGGTCGCCTCGTGGGAATAGTGACCAGAATCACAGGCTTTCCTGCTTCAGTGGCAATACGATAGCCATAGAACAAATCAGCATCCCCACTACACACCAACACTTCATCATACCGGTCTTTTACGGCCCCAATCGCAATATCAACTGCCATTTGCACATCAATACCTTTTTCCTTCCCCACCGAAGAATACGAGCCCTGATGAAACGTTACCCCGGGATGTCGTTTGGCTGAGTTAAAAAAGTAGCGCTGGGCCTCTACTCGTTTGCGAGGATGTTTCCCTACTTGGAGATACGTTCCATAGAAGTAAACACCCTCACAAGGATACTGCTCAGCAAGCTCGTCATAGACCACGACAAAATCAACCAGCACTCCCACACCAAGGAGCTCATCGAGGCCACCAAAGAGACTTGATCCGTCAATGAAAAGGTGTCGTCGTGACATGAAACCACTACAGCAGACCCGAATGACAAACCTCTGAATTTCTTATGAAGAAATCATGGATAAAATAAAAAAACCGACTAAGATGTAGTCGGGTTTTTATTGCAGATCCTTAAGAAACTTCAGCGCGCTCTCGGGCACCCTTCCATGTATCGTTCGCCGAGGCATAGAGCGGATGCTTGGCGGCACACTCCTCACAACAGATAAAGTGCCGCCGATCTGGGTCTCCGTCATCGTTCACATAGTGCTCGCTCGGCTTTCCACACTCAGCACAACGACCAATAATCGTGTGCTCAGGTGAATCCGTATTGAAGCCCATGGTAACGCGTCCATCAAATACATAGAGCTTACCGTTGAAGTCCTGGTTAGGATACTTCTCCATATAGGTAACAATCCCACCCCAAAGCTGATAGACCTCTTTGAATCCGTGTTTTACGAGGAATCCTGAAGCTTTTTCACAGCGCACGCCACCAGTACACACGGTGACCACGGTCTTATCTTTGAGGTGCTCAAGTGAAGGCAAGAGCGCCGCAAGATCACGGAAGTTCTTCATTGGCGGCAGAATAGAGCCAGCAAAATGCCCACTTAAGTGCTCGTAATCGTTACGCATGTCAACAATGTAGAACTCCTCATCTGAGTGAATCCATGCGTGGAGCTCCTCAGCAGAAATGTGCTGGGCAGTACCTTCAACTGATGGATTGAAATCAAGTTCCCCCAATTTTCCCGTGACGATTTCATGACGAAGCTTTACTGAGAGCTTTTTAAAAGCGCTCCCCGTTCCCGCACTCCGTTTCATATGAATGTCTTTAAAGCGTGGGTCACCGAGCAGCTCTGAGACGAAGATCTCAGTGTTCTCAACGGCACCTTCAAGCGTGCCGTTCATCCCCTCCTCAGCAATGATAATCCGCCCCGTGAGACCAAGCTCAGCACAACGCTTTTTTTGCGCCGCAACAAGCTCAGCCGCGTCTGCCAGATGGCCGTAGTAGTAATAGAGGAGAATTTGGTACTTCATACGCTTGCTATGGTGCCGGTTTTTGACAGATTGTGCAACCTGATACAAAACAAAACCCGCACAGAATGATCTGCGCGGGCTGAACGAGGTGACTAGTCCTTAAGGGCTGTGTAGCCCAAGAAGATTATACCACCGCCACCAACTACTACCACCAAAGCAACAACTACTGCAATTGCCAGGACTACAACCTGACGACCCGTAAATCTCATCACACACTCCCTTCGTCTTCAAACCCCAACCCGAAGTGGGCAATAAGGTTCTTACCATCCAGAGCTTTCAGCTCACTATTATGAACAACAAACACCTTGCCCATTAAATCCTGTGCTTTGGCATACGCCGCAGCGAAAGAACCAAGATCAAAGCCGAGGCGTTCGTGATGAAGCTCATGACGACACTCTCCCACAACAACCTGTGCCCAGAAAAGAAAGGCGCCGGACTGTGGGTACACCACACTGCCTGGCCGATCATTCTTAACGCTAATGACCCCATTGGGGTCGACGTTAACAAAGAACGATTGATCACCGTTGCCGGGCTTAACGATGGCAGGGTCCTTCAACCTTTCCACAAATGCAGTCGTTGCTGCAGCGGAGATGCATAGGTTGTCAGGTAATTTAATGCCAGCGGTATTTAAAACATTCACGTTGTTAATTCCTTCCCACCACTTAGTAGCGATGTACTTTTTCTTTACCACATCTACAAGAAGATGTAAATACATTAGAACATTAATAATATAATTATGTATCTTATATTCTATAAAAATTGTATTTTAAAAGCCCCATCAGAAGATAGAGCTTTTAAGACATAGTCCTTCTTACTCGAAAAGATCCAGGTAGCGCAAAAGGATTGGGTGAATACCTCTCTGACATATTGAAAGATCGTAGGAGTTATCTCTACTGAACTTCATCAGAGCCAGCAGGTACCAGAGTGCATCAAGGAGTACATGGGCAACGTCTACTCCCTCACGCTTTGCCACAATACGCAGACATGCATCTGCCTCCCCTGTAATAGTTAGTACCCTGCGTACAAACCCAGGAACTTCCTCGGTACGGGTAAGTTCACGGTATCGCTCCTTCGATAGGATAATACCGCTCTCAATCCGTCCGAATATTTCCCTCCCGATTCCATAGTGGAAGTCATTGGTAGACAGTTTCTCTGTCTCGCGCGTAACAAGGACATCAAGCGCAAGTGTTACGAGGCCTTGGAAGGTGTGGATCTCTCTGTAGTTACCCACTTTCATCTGGAGATAGGTGATCTCCGCCAAACTTACGTAGAGTGTAACTTTTTGCTCCACCCCATCATTCACAATCTCCTTTATTGGTGCCCCTGTTGAGAGTGCACTTCCATGCGGTACATAACGCAGTCCAGGAGCGGGTTGCTCAAGAAGGGCATGTGTTCGCAGGATGTCATCAACCATTGCCTGTCGAGGACCGGGATCTGTCACATTTTCAAACACAAAGCTCAACATACCCTGAATACTGAACGAATATCCCTGATTTACCTCGAGCTGAGCTAGTCGATCATGAAGAGACTCCAGATGCTCAATCTGTTGCTTGAGCGTTACTATGAGACCGATTAAGAGGTGCTGCCTGTACTGTAGGCGGTCGAGCTTGCGAAGGTATTTCCTCAGGTAGACCGCACGGCGTACCTCATTCTCACATGTATAGTGAGTAGCTCCTGTGAATACAGGCTTAGTGATTCTGCCCGGTGCCAGAAGTTCATCAAGGTTATTGGGCGCCACAACCTCACCCCCCACTACCATTGAGCGAAAGAACCACTCTAAGGTGGTTCCTGTACTGCGGTCATAGTCCGCGATCGCGGGCCAGTACATTTCCGGGACGCCACTGAGGTTGTTTATTACCCCTCCAATATAGTCGACGACACGTACGGCAATTTCTGGAGAATTCGTGCGCGCCAATTGCTGGAGCACGTTTTGAAGGCTCATGTTTTCTTTTTCCTTTCGC
>JAGVEG010000024.1 GCA_020058355.1 Candidatus Berkelbacteria bacterium | reverse complement strand
GACGATACTCGTTCTGGAATAGCCACTTGTCGGTCAATGTTGCAAGAAATGTACGAAGGGGGCTTGCAGTAAGGCTGATGACTATTGAAGTGAGTACAATAAGAGCCGGTATGGAGAAGTGTAGGTTGAAGATCGTAAGAATGCTTGTAATACCTGTAACCAGGAGTCCTGTGATACTTGACAGGATGGCAATGAGCATGGAAAAGATAATTGTTTTTCTGACGATAACGCGCACATCAAGAAAGCCGCGTGCAAGTACTAGGTATCCCAGAACGATGCCATAGAATGATGTGGTGATGTTGCCATATGCCGCAATTTCGATTCCAAACCACATTGGAAAATTAGTAACACCACCCATGTATGCGATAATTGTTGCAATCAAGAAAAGGTAGGCGTCACCGCGTTCATGAGTATTCCGCACTGTTTTTAAGTGTTGGAGAATCACATAAAGAGAGTAGAGTGCCGCAATGAACCAAAGAAAAAGGTACGGGTAGTACGCTACACCAGCTACGGGCCAGTGATATACATAGGTGTAGTCATGAAGCTCGACAATTCCCTTGGGAGTAAGTGCTAAGAAGATTGCTGGCACCATTGCAAACCATAGGGAGCGCTCGATTACAGTATTCTTGTATCGAGTGTATTTGTGGAGAAAGGATATGTAGAACGTTGGTGCAAGGCCAGAGAAGATTGTTAACAGCTGGATGAAAAGATATCTCTGTGCGTCGTTATCGACAGAACGCCAACCTGCGTATGAGGCTGACCAGAGCGCAACACAGGTCATGGCATACGTATAAAAACGTCCAATTGGATCACGACGATACCATCCAACAAATCCCACCAATACAAAAACTATGAGACTATTTACTGCCGAAGAATAGAGAAGATAGTTCTCAAGTGGAGTTCGGTCAATCACAGCTTTATTCTGTGGCTTTATGTGTTGTTTAGCAACACTTATTGCAGTAAGGGTGTTCGGGGATTATACGAGAAAGCCCTTCTTGGGAAGGGCTTTCTTTTAAAGACAAGGTGTGTATTTACGCCTCGAGTATGGCTACTGTATGAATCCCATGAGGCTCTTGAATGAGTTCTGCATGACGGAATCCACATGAGCGAAGCAAAAGGGCGAAGGCTTGTGCATCACGGTACTGCATACTTGCATCCCAATTTGCAACTGTTCGTACGAATTCAATTTCCTCATTCGGGTGAATATGTGAGGTAATGATCACACCATCCTTCTTGAGGAGCTTCTTGAGATCAGTAAAGAGCCTTCGTACTGAGTGGTCATCAAGATAGTCAATAAGGCCGATAACTTCGATAATATCCTGTTCTTTGAGTGAGTCGGTATGCTCGAGGATCTGGAAGGCATCACCGGTGACTGCCTTTGCGGGAATTCCTAGTTCTGATGCGGTTGCTTCTGCTGCAGTTGCAGCAGTTGGATCGTTATCGAACAGCGTGAGAAGGTGAATCTTATCGCGGTGACCGTAGCAGGCATCAAAGACGGCACGAGCAGAACCAGCTGCTACTGAGAGCATCTTAATTTCTTTTTGCTCAACGCGCTTAATCAATTCACTTTCAAGAGTGCCAACAACAAGGCGGTAGCGATTGCGAAGGGCTTGGCAATTGCGAAGCGTAAACATCTTATTCTCAACTGCGCCACGTAGCCCTGAGCCTTTTCCCGGCTCCCAGTTGTAGATTGCATCCATTGACTGGTGTCGACGATTCTTGACCCGTACAATCTTAGCGTTCGGGAAGAGCTTGTCGAAAAACGTCTGCTTTCCCTCACGTGCCTCTAGTGATTTTGTGAAGCGAACAAGGGCGAGTAGGGGTTTAGTGATGTGATTGCGGGTACATAAATCTCTCTCAAGCTCACGATTCATCCCAAGTGGAGTTCGGACAGCTGCTTGGCTGCTTTTGATGGTGGTTTTCATGGCACAAGTCTAACAAGCATTCTCCCGCTGGTATAGATACCAAAACATGAAACGATGTGTTGATAGATGTGGACAAAAGTCCCAATCTGTGGTATAGAGAAGGAAATTAAAAACCCGAAAGGAGGGCCTCGGCCCTGAAGATAGTACTGATTCCCGGTCTGTTTCATGGGCCGGAGACGCTCGCTCCTATTGCGGGGCGAGTGCGAACTCTTGGCCACGATGTGGTTGAGGCCCCCCTATTTGATAGAGAGAGCCTCCGCGACTATGTCGCTGAGCTCTCTGGACAGATTGCCGATGGTAACAAGGTCGTCATCATCGGTTGGTCCTTCGGTGGGCTAATTGCACAGCACCTGTGCAAAACGCTTATCGAGCGAGGCATTGAGGTTGCTGGAGTAATTCTTGTGGCCTCAAATCAAAACAGTCTGCTTGGTTGGCTCACGCCAATTAAGCAGACTGCCCTCGCTGTAGTCCGACAGTTTGGTTTCACCAATACTGTGGGCCTCTACCTAGGGTGGCGTGGACTCATGAAGATTGGCGATGAACTTCGTCAAAATAATGAGTCAGCCGCCCTTAGATCGGCAGTGGCGTACGTCACAGCCGGTGCGAAGGTGGCGCAGGATGCTTTGTTGCAAGTAAGAGTATTGCAATTTGTCCCTTCGGGGGACAGCATCATCCCCATTGCTGTACAACGTCGTGCAGGAAAATGTCTCAATGCCGAGATGATAAATGTCCAGAATACTGATCACTTCAGTATTCTAGGCTCTCAGGAGACGCTGAGGCTGATTGCCGAGTTTCTCCAAAAAATCCAAGGTGGCCCATAGAAATATGGGTCACTTTTTATGAAAATAACATGAAATTTTCTTCATGAAATCGTAATGAAATATTCATAATTTCTTCAGAGCCTTCAGTAATAACTCATATTTTTAAGATTACAAATCCAACAGATAACATGAAATTAGAATGAAACTTTACTAATTCAATTTTACTCCTTCTCATCCGAGAAAAACCCACTATTACTAGAGCAACCCAGAGCAGGGGCACTGGGAAAATACTGAGGAAAAAGAGATATATGAACGATCTAAAAAAGATAGTGTATGGTCTTCAGGCTGCACTTGCACTCATGGTAGTCCCGGCGGTTCGCTTGGCACCAGTTGTTGCCCTAACGGGACTTTGTGTAGTTGCTGCTCAGCCAGCCCACGCGCAATTTTCAGCGGGGTATCACGATCTTGGGGGAGGACATGGTGTACTTGTGGTTCCAAAGGGTACCGCAGCGGCACTTTACCAGCGTCTAGCCTCTAATCAGAGCACCTACACCAAGGTGGCTGCGGTGGTCGTGATCCTGAAAGGCTTGGGGATGAGTGCGTCAAGTGCTGCGCGGCTTGGTCCGGCACTGGTGGTGCAGGGAATTGTTATGGCGGCAACGCTCTACCGTTCCTATAAATATCCTGGAAGTCGCGGTGTTGCGATCTGGACATTCATGCACGTCCCACTCGCGGCGGACCCTATCTTCTAGGGTTTCCTGAGACCATTCTGGCTAGTGCTGGAGTGGTCTCGTTCCATATAATTTGTGTATACATTAGTCTATTCAATATGAACCCACAGAAGAATCTTCTCCCCGTCGGCGTATACTTCCTCTCACTCGCCCTACTTAGCTATGTCAGTGCTTTGCAGAATGCTTGGTATGGCGGCTCGGTATCATTCTTGGCCGAGCTTATTCCAGTCTCTTTGGTCTTTGCTTCAGAAAACATGTTCATTAAGTCTCTCTGTATACTGCTACTTATTGCTGCATGTCCGGCCCTTGCGTGGGTGTATACATGCTTTGGCTCGAGCCCTGTTCGTCTACAGCGCCTTTTACGAGGCATTGTACGTATCACCTTGGTTCTTTCTGGTGTAATGCTTCTCTGGTTTACCTTCTCAAGCGCAACACCCGTTACGGGACTTACGGGCCATCACCTTATTCTTCTCGTAGGTGCATCAATAGTTGGTAAGCGGCTTCCTGCAAAAATTATGGAGGTAATGGTTGATGTGTTTGTTTTCTAAGGTAATCCTTTCTCTATATTTATCCCCCTTTTCTTTTAAAGAATGTGAAAAAAGTAAACGTACAGGTGCTTCTCAGTCTTAAAAAACTCGCTACCATATAAGACAACCCAGCGCAGATGCGACTGAGAAATACCAACAGAAAGTTAGAAATATGAAGCGTTTACAAACTTTTGTTTGTCTGGCTACTTTCTCAGCAAGTGGCACACTCATGGGATGTGCTGGCACTACGAGTATTGCAAAAGTATCACAGCAGACAAGTAGTGCCTCACGTATAGTGGACATTGCTGTAATTGAGAGGGCACAGATTCTAAGTAAGGCATCTGGCAAATTGAGTACCGACGAGGGGGTGGCTCGGTCACTTACCGCTGAGCAGTATGAACTCGTCACAGTATCCGTTGACGGAATTAACAGAGCACTCGCATCCGGCGATCTTTCTCTGCAGCAAGTGAGCCTTGACTCAGTCGATACCCCCGTTGTTACACGCGCAAACAGTCAGGGAATCCGATGGTACTGGTGGGGGTGTGCTATCTACCTTAATAATAGCACCTCACAGAAGATCAAGACCTTACTTCAGCGCGGTGACTACGTGGCGGCTGGACAGTTGGTCTCCGGCGCCGCAGGTTCAGTTGCGGGTCCTTGGGGTAGTGGATTGAGTGTGGTTTTTGCAGAAAGCTTTCGCGAGCACCAGATTAGCGAGATAAGTAAAGGAAGAGGTGTTGCAATATCTCTTACATGGTGGAGGCCCTACTTCAATAGCTTCGGTGCTCAGGGCTAGAACTTCTCAGGAGGAGGGCGTTACATGCCTTCCTCCACGATACTATCGTATATATCTTTGTATCTGAATAATTCATGAAACTTCCTACTAAAACACTAACGTCACCACAGCGTATTCTTATATCAATACTTCTTTTTGTTGTGTTCTTCTTCGTTTACAACAGTCTTGGTTCATTAAGTACACCACTAAAAACAACACTAATAAGTTTTGTCTCTATTTCACTTATAACGGTCTACAACTTTTTCAGGATTACTCCACTTAAGAAGGGATCATCTATTAAGGTTGATGAGCAACTTCTTCTTTCACTTCTTATTCTCATACCTAACTTTTACCTCGTGGCGGATGTAGGTGACCTCTCAGCGCTCCGTATTAGCCTGTTAGTGGTAATACTTAGTGCATGGGCCATCCCAACAAAGGTAAATAGTCTAATAAAGGCCCGAGAGTAATTCTGTACACACCGCCCATTACCTGGCACTCTTGAGGTATGGCTGAGCAATCCTTGCTACCGCTTTCTGGTTTTCGTGATTTTCTTCCGGCTGAAGCATCAGCGCGGGAGGCACTTTTGCGCGTGATTCGCGAAGTTGCTGGGCAGTACGGGTATCAAGGTTTCGATACGCCGGTTTTGGAGCGCGATGAGGTACTTTCTGGGAGGTACGGGTCGGAGGGCGAGGCATTACGTTACAGGTTTGAAGACCACGGTAAGCGCCGAGTTGGATTACGCTATGATTTAACCGTTCCGTTTGCTCGCGTACTAGCGAAAGCTGTCCCAACGGGCGAAATTCGTCTCCCATTCCGCCGTTTGCACACCGGTCTTGTGTGGCGCGCCGACCGCCCACAGGCGGGTCGCTACCGTGAGTTCATGCAGTGCGATTTTGATATGGCCGGCGCCACAGGAGTGCTCGCAGATGCTGAGGTCTTGAGTGTTGCTGCCGCAGTATTTATGAAGTTGAGCGT
>JAGVEG010000019.1 GCA_020058355.1 Candidatus Berkelbacteria bacterium | reverse complement strand
TGCGGCAGCCTGGCGCGCCTGGAAGCGACCAATACGGTTTGCAGTGTCGATCAGCTTAGCCTTACCAGTGTAGAGTGGGTGGCAGTTGCTGCAGATTTCAACACGGAGGTCCTGACCAAGGGTGCTACCAGCAAGGAAGCTGTTACCGCATGCGCAACTAAATGTTGCAGTCTCGTACTTTGGGTGAATGTTTGCCTTCATAATATATGGGTACAACGGGTTAGACGCTGCTCCAGACGGATATCCGTCAGTGCTTCTAGGAGCGTAGCACAGATTATCGGGTTTGGGTAGGGGCTTAAAAAGGGAAAACCCCGCAGCGAGATGGGAGGGCTGCGGGGTTTTGGTAGATGTGTAAAGGGGAGTGAATGATAGCGGGCTCTCCCATACTATCATTCGATACTTTTCTCCTTTCTTTGTAAAAACTGAAGCCTTAGCAGGTTAGCGCGCCCGCTAAATTATCACCTCCTTTTTTGTGATGTATTGAAGATACTCTTTTTAGAATTGCTGTAAAGTGCTTCTTACAAACAAAATACCTTCACAAAAAATGTGAAGGTATAGAGCAGGGGTGGGAGGATCGAGGAGAGACTGATTCATGGACCATAGTGGCATAGTCCAGTGTCCCTCCTCATCCGTAGGAGGGTTTACCTTTTGTCAACAAGTACGTCACCTTTCGATGTCCGATCCACTCTTGTTGATAGTGAGTTCGTGTCTTTTACTTGATTCCCTGCAATAGATGCTGCGAAGAACATTTTTTATGTAAAGCAAAAAATCGCTCAGGGGAGCGGTTTGGGGAAAGGGATAAGGGTCGTTACTCCAGCAACAAAGCAACGACCCCTCCGGATCTTCCGGCAGCATCACTCGTCGTTGAGGATAGACGGTCAAAAGTTCTAATGAAGCCAATCATGAGTATCTTTTGAGTCATCGCACGCTGATCCTGCTTAATTACGTCTAGTACTAACTGCCATCATCGCAGTCCTTCATGCAGTACCACCTCATAATTAGGCTCTCTCTTACTACCAGATTTGCGGAATTGAGCAATACCTGGTAGTTTTCACTCAAGTTTATTTCCAAACGTCTTGGATGATTATAGTCGCTCCTGCGGCCGGCGCCCCCTCGGCACCGCACCCGCCCGGCTATAAGTTGATTCCCTGGCGCTAACCTAAGGAGCAACCATCATGGTTCCACCAATTCCTTCCTTGAAGGATCTGGCGGAAGCTGGCGCCCATTTCGGGCACGCCGCTTCACGCTGGCATCCAAAAATGAAGCCGTACATTCACGCAACCCGTGATCACCTTCATATTCTTGACCTTGAGCAGACTCGTGAGCTTTTGGCTTCCAGTCTTCAGGTTCTTGCTGAGCGCGTACGCGACGGTAAGACGGTCATCTTTGTTGGTACAAAGAATGACGTTATTGCAAACCGCATTAAGGAGATCGGCTCTAAGTACGGCATGCCATACATCAATGTTCGCTGGCCCGGTGGTGTTCTCACCAACTGGTCTGAGGTACAGAAGAGTATCGCTCGTATGGTAAAGCAGGAGGCATTCCTTGCTTCTGAAGATGCTTCAAAAATGATCAAGAAGGAGCGTCTGATGATGGAGGGCGATGTTCGCCGCACGCAGTATAAGTTTGGTGGTCTTCGCGACCTTACTAAGAAGCCCGATCTTGTTTTCATGATTGACCCAAGCCACGAGAAGATCGCGGTAAAGGAAGCTCGTCGTGAAGAGATTGAGCTTATGGCTGTTCTTGATACCAACAGCGATCCAACTCCTTTCTCACACATCATTCCTATCAATGATGACGGTGTACGTTCTATGAAGCTGGTTTTTGATCTGATTGATCAGACCCTTGAGAACGCAATGGCCGCTCGTCAGAATGCTATGAAGGAAGTGGTTGAGAAGGCGGCAAAAGCTGACAAGTAGGAACATTCTTACGTTTTCATTTTATTCAGTAACGTTTCACCATGGGATACACCACTGCTGATATCGCCGAGCTGCGTGAGCGCACCGGTATGGGAATGCTTGATGTAAAGAAGGCACTTGATGAGGCTGAGGGTGACAAGAGCAAGGCCCTTGAGCTCCTGAAGGCTCGTGGTGCACAGATCATGGCCAAGAAGGCTGACCGTCACGCTGCAGAAGGTGTAATCGAGACCTACGTCCACAACGGCCGCATCGGCGTTATGGTTGAGGTAAACTGCGAGACTGATTTCGTTGCTCGCTCTGACGGATTTGAGGCATTTGCTCATGATGTTGCACTGCAAATCAGTAGCATGGCTCCTGAAACTGTTGAAGAGCTGCTTGAGCAGCCATTCATCCGCGATGCCAAGAAGACCATCGCTGAATACCTTGCTGAGACGACCGCTACTCTTGGAGAGCGCATCGTTATTACCCGCTTTGTTCGCTATGTATTGGGCGAGCAGGCAGGTGAAAAGCCAGTAGAGGACTAGTTCTTTCTAGGACTTGAAATGAAAAAGCACCCCCAGGGTGCTTTTTTTGTTATGGCAATGGTACACTACGCCTGTATAGTTAGTAGCTCTAGTGCGCAACGTGATTAAACATGCCTTTACGCTCATAGAATTACTCGTCGTGATCACAATCGTCAGTGTACTAAGCAGCCTTAGTGTGGTTGTTGTGGGACAGGCAAGTTACAATACGCGCAAAGCGAGTGCTACAGCTCTCATGCGGTCAATGACTAATGCGATAAAGAGCTTTCAGCAAAATGAAGAATCTGGCGGATCTGTGATTTTACCAAAGGGTACTGGTAATCGTTTTTCCTACTACCGTGATCCACAGAACCAAGAGCACTATCTGTACCAGGGTACTGCTGGCTTGGTGTCGGATACCCCGACGCTGTTTACTGATATCTTCTCGGGGCAAGAATCAGTTTCCGGTTTGACATATGGTGTTCGTGTTGATCCGAGCAGGACGCGATTGACGGAGGTCATGGTATCTCTCTTTCCAAGAGGTACTCTCTATCCATTGGGTACAGCATCATGCCCTGCACAACTGCCCAATCTGGTCAGTGTAACGTACGGTGTCTATTGCAGACAGTCTGATGCAACAAATCCTGCATTCGCTCTACAGGCTAATTCACGACTGGCTCCATCACCAAATTATGAAGTCTGGATGACAACACTCTACATCTATCATGAACAGGGCGGTAAGTATTTTGACATCACACAACGTCTCACTACTGACGAAAAGATGGACACGTATCTTACGAGTGAAGGAAATGCGTAGTAGTGTAAAGTGCTAGACGAAGATGTAAAAATAAGGTAACCAGAGTATATATTACTAATTTTGTGCAATGCCCATTGTGCCAATTGTGGTAGCAGTAATCGTACTTATTACCATATTGCTTTCCGTGTTTGTGGTGCAGCAGTCAACGGCGGCTGTTATTCAGCGCTTCGGTAAGTTTGCCCGTGTTGCGGGTGCTGGTCTTAACCTGAAGCTTCCGTGGATTGAGACGGTGGCAGCGACGGTTGACCTGCGCGTTCGTCAGCTTGATGTAAAAGTTGAGACTAAGACCAAGGACAATGTATTCGCGGTTGTCATGGTTTCGGTGCAGTACTATGTACTCCCCGAAAAGGTGTATGAGGCGTACTATCGCCTGAGTAATGCTGATCGTCAGATTACTTCTTACGTTTTTGACGTGGTACGTGCTTCAGTGCCTGCAACCCTGCTGGATGACGTCTTTCTTAAGAAAGATGAAATCGCCATGGCGATTAAGGGCGAGCTTACTGACGTTATGGACGATTATGGCTACGGGATTATGACCGCGCTCGTTACCGATATTGATCCAGATCCTGAGGTAAAACACTCAATGAACCAGATTAACGCGAACCGTCGTTTGCGTGAAGCAGCCGCCGAAAAGGCTGAGGCAGATCGCTTAATCTTGGTTGCTGCCGCTCGTGCCGAGGCTGAGAGCAAGAAGCTTCAGGGTGAGGGTATTGCCGCACAGCGTGCAGCAATTGTGACGGGTCTTAAGGAATCCGTTGAGCAGTTTCAGCACGCAGTGGCCGGTACGACGGCTCAGGATGTTATGACGCTTGTCATGATGACTCAGTACTTTGATACGCTTTCGGCAATCGGAGCTCAGTCAAAGACTAATACCCTGATTGTTCCTCATTCACCAAGTGGTATGAGCGATCTGGCTAGTCAGATCCAGCAATCAATGCTGGCGACTGATCTGGTCAAGGAGGGTAAGTCTGGAGCGCCGATCGTCTAAGTAGATTCTGAAGAAGATGAAGAGCTCCGTGAGGGGCTCTTTTTCGTGAAAGCTGCTACTATTTTTGTATGAACGATGCAATTACTGTTAACCACCTCACACGTCGCTTCGGAGCTGACAAGCTTGCTGTTGATGATGTGAGTTTTTCGGTGAAAGAAGGGGAGATTTATGGATTTCTCGGCCCCAATGGTGCCGGTAAGTCTACGACGGTCCGCATGCTTACAACACTCCTTGAGCCGCAAGGGGGCGATGCTCATATTCTTGGCTTTAGCGTACGAACGCAGACTACCGATGTTCGGCTTCGGATTGGTGTAGCGCTTCAAGAATCGTCACTTGATCCTCAGCAGACTGGGCTTGAGTTATTGCGTCTCCAGGGACGTCTGTATGGTTTGAGTCGTTTACAGATTGAGCAGCGTATTGAACACCTCTTAGATCTGGTAGATATCGGCGACGCAATTAATCAGCGTACTAAGTCTTACTCAGGAGGTATGCGTCGGCGTTTGGACCTAGCTTCTTCGCTCATGCATAACCCGCAAGTACTCTTCCTTGATGAGCCTACTACTGGCCTTGATCCAGCAAGTCGTCAGAAGGTATGGGAAGAAGTGCGGCGCCTGAACAAAGATCAGGGTATGACCATTTTCTTAACCACGCAGTATCTGGAAGAAGCTGATCAGCTTGCTGATCGTGTCGGTATTATTGCGGCAGGGAAGCTTGCTGCGGAAGGTACCCCAACTGAACTCAAGCGGAGCATTGGTGAGGACCTGATAGAAATAACCACCAGCAGCAAGGTTGACCGTAAGGCTCTTGAAAAGCTGAAGGGTATTACCCGAAGTGCCCTAGAGGGACGTCTTCTTACACTGGCGGTGCAGGATGGCTCGGCAATTCTGGCTTCTGTGGTGCGTGAACTATCAGATCAGAATGTCATGATTGAGAACCTTGTTTTGCGTAACCCAACCCTTGATGACGTATTCTTTGCGGTTACGGGCGGCACGCTTCATCAGAAAGAAACCATTGCCTAAATTATGAAAGATACTACTACGTTCCACGCGCGGCCAGCCGGTTTCTGGCATGACCTAACCAGTGTCGCTATCCGCGCCTTGCGGGGTATTTGGCGAGAGCCCGAGGCCACGATTCCGGGTATTATCATTCCGATTTTCTTCTTTGTGGTGAATGTGGGCGCACTCAGTAAGGTGGCCAGTGCTACGGGAATCGCTGACTTTAAGGCGTTTCAGATTCCGGTTGCAATTGTATTTGCGGTCACGGGTATTTCACGTGCATCAGCCTTGGTGACTGATATTCAGAACGGGTACTTTGATCGTTTGCTTGTTTCTCCTATTAACCGACTGGCGTTGCTACTCGGTCTGATGATGGCCGATCTGGCGTTCTGTATTGCACTTTCAGTACCAGTGTTGATCTTGGGATTGGCGCTTGGCGTGGACTTTGCAACTGGCATTCCAGGAATGCTCGCGTTCCTTGCAATATCGGGTCTCTGGGGCCTCGCGTTTACTGGTTTTCCGTATGCGATTGCGCTGCGCACGGGAAGCCCTGCGGCGGTAAGTTCTTCATTTTTGCTCTTCTTCCCATTTTCATTTTTGACGACAACCTTTCTGCCAAAGGAGGCACTGAGCGGATGGCTCAAGACCTTCTCCAGCTATAATCCGGTGACCTACCTACTTGATGGCCTCCGCGACATTATTACGGTGGGTTGGCAGTGGGATACTTTGGGTAAGGCGCTGCTTGCTATTGCTATTGTCATGACACTTTCATTTAGCATGGCCCTCGCGTCGCTGAAGTATCGGGTGAGTAGAAAATAGTAGGGGGTTGGTGTATTTACAGATTGGCTGATCTGTGGTATTGAGATTTTGACCCAGAGGGTCTCGTTGGAAGGAAAAGTTTATGAAAGCTTCTTTGTTTGTGTTGGCTGTCTTGGCTGGTGTGCTTGCAGGTGGGTGTGGTGGGAATGATGGAGTGGTCTCTGTTGTAGAACCTGCAAGCGTTGTTCGTAAAGTGGGTAGCGATTCGCTTAACTATGAGATTAGTGGAGGAGGCTTCTTCTCAGGGGGTGTTGTCTTTAAAGTTTACGGTGGTGGTTATCTGAGGTCAGATATGAGTGGAGAGCAAGTCACAAGCCCGATTGGGTTTGTTCCACTCATTGACTCCATGGTTTACACGGTACTTGGGACGGTGCGTACCACTGACTTGCAGGTGGCAAGTGTCACCAAGGAAGGTTGGGAGTTTGGGCAGAAACGGGGTACCTGGGAGAGTTTTGTAAGGTCACCAAGTGCATATCTTTCCGAGGCGGACTTGCTAGCGGGTCTTCCTGAGGGGGTAAGAGTGATCAGGGTGCTCGATGTCGATACCATTGACCATCGAATTCTCGTCCTTGTTTCCTATCGCTCACAGAGCTCATATGTCATAAAGCAAATCTGACAAGCTATTGTAGCGAAATTGATTCCCTCCGCACCTGGTGCGGAGGGTTTTCTTTTTCCCTGCCAGATATCTGCTAAGATAGAAGTATATTTCTCAGTAAGTTGCCGTAATGGATCGTGATGTCGCCGCAGAAGCGAAGCAACGCATGGAGCTTAGTCTTCAGCACCTTGGTGAAGAATTCAAAACCCTGCGCACTGGTCGTGCAAATCAGGCCATGCTTGATGGGGTAGTTGTTGAGTACTACGGGGTTCCCACGCCACTGAAGAGCCTCGCTACCATTAATGTGCCCGAGGCAATGCAGTTGGTAGTGCAGCCGTTTGATAAGGGTGCCATCAAGGCAATTTATGAAGCAATTGTGAAGGCGGAGCTCGGCTTTAACCCCGTTGATGACGGTATTTCGTTGCGCATCATGGTTCCTGCGTTGACTGCTGAGCGTCGTCAGGATCTGGTGAAGAAGGCAAAGAAGATGTCTGAAGAGACCAATGTGGCACTACGTCAGATTCGTCAGGATCTTAACCAGAATCTGGAGAAGATGAAGAAGGCTGGTGAGCTTTCTGAAGATGCTCTTGCCGCAAAGAAGAAGCAGATTGATGACAAGACCAAGGAGTACGGCACGAAGATTGATGCACTCCTTAAAGAAAAAGAGCAAGAAATTATGAGTGTGTAGTGGTACACTGCATTCATGCTTGTTCAACTCTTCTCAACATACATTGGTCAGACACTGCTTGTTATTGCGGTAGTGGCGGTGCTGGGTGGATTTTTTCGGAAGATTCTACTCCCGATTCTGCTCTTTTTGGCACTGCAGTCGGTGGTTTTCTTGCTTTCACCACCACTCCTTTCGCACTATGTTGATTTCTTAATCTGGCTTCGCGGCCGTCTCTAATGGATCTATCTGCACTGTTGGTTTTCATCATTATTCTTGGCTTGCTTGTTGCATTGCATGAGTTGGGTCACTTTACCGTAGCGCGCCTCGTAAAAATGCGGGTTGAGGAGTTTGCTGTCGGCTTTCCGCCACGTATTGTGAACAAAGTGAAGGATGGTATCCGCTATTCAGTAGGGCTACTGCCCCTTGGTGGGTACGTACGAATTTACGGCGAACATGGTGAAGATCTTGGTGAGCCCAAAGAAGGTTCGTTTAATAGTAAATCAACCTGGGCCCGGCTTGCTGTGATGCTTGCGGGTGTGGCGATGAACTTCTTGATCGCATTCGTCATCTTTATGGTTGCTTTCACAATTGGCTTTAGTTCAATTGGCCAACGTGCCGAGGATATTCCTGGTGCGAAAGAGGTGGGAACAAAGGTGTATATTACCGATGTATTACCGGCTTCTGCGGCTGAGCAGGCGGGAATTGCTCCTGGATCAGAGATTATCCGGATTAGCGGCATTACCGTTTCGGGAGCCGCTGAAGAAGTGCGCCGGATTTTTGCCGATCGACAAAAAGTAGGTGAGCTTGCCACTGAGGTAGTCATCCGTGATCTTGAGGGTATCGAGCAGACAAAAAAAGTTCAGCTCAGTCCTGATGGGTTTGCCTTCGGTGCGGCGCTTCAGGGAGTGAGTCGGATCAAGGTACCTGTTGTGCAGGCGCCAATGGTGGCCGCTCGGGAGATTAGCCTCGTTGGCCAGCTTACTAGTGGGGCACTGCGTGATTTTGGTGCAAAGCTCCTGCGGGCTGAGCTTGATGAAAACGTGAGTGGTCCGGTTGGTATTTACCGCGCCACCAGGGCTGCAACCCGCCAAGGGTTTGAGCAGGTGGTGTTTCTGGCGGCTGTCCTTTCGGTGAATCTTGGTATTTTGAATCTGGTTCCCATTCCGGCACTTGATGGTGGAAAGGTGGTCTTTATTCTTCTCGAAATGATTGCCCGGCGCCGCGTGGTAAATCACCATATTGAAGGAATTGTGACAACGATTAGTTTCGTTTTGGTGCTGGGGCTGATGGCACTCCTGACCGTTCGCGATATTTTCTTCAGATAGGTTGTAATCTTTTATTATGGTTCATCATCAATCACAACTCCTAGCTACCATGCGCCGCGAGGCACCTGCTGGCGAGACAAGCAAGAACGCACAAATCTTGATGCGCGGGGGCTATATTCAGAAACCAAGCGCTGGGGTGTACACATTCCTGCCACTCGGTTTGCGTGTGCTCAAGAAGGTATCGCAGATTGTCCGTGAGGAGATGCTTTCACTTCCTCGCACCCATGAAGTGTTGATGCCAGCCCTGCAGCCGCGCGAGCTCTGGGAGCAGACCGGTCGTTGGGAAGAGGCGATTGGTGATGTGATGTATACCGTTGATGACAATAAACTAGCACTCGGTCCTACGCATGAAGAAATTGTGACAGATCTCTTCCGTCAGCAGGTCTCAAGCTATAAGCAGCTTCCGCTTGGGCTCTTTCAGATTCAGAATAAGTTTCGCCGTGAGTTGCGTGCTAAGTCAGGATTACTCCGTGGACGTGAATTCTTAATGAAGGATCTGTATAGTTTTCATACAGATGCAAAAGCACAGGATGAGTATTATGACGAAGTAGCCGCCGCCTATCTGCGCGTATATAACCGCTGTGGTTTGGATGCGCTCCTTACCAAGGCGGCAGGTGGTATGTTCGCCAAGTATTCTGACGAGTTCCAGGTT
The DNA here is from genome assembly GCA_020058355.1 of Candidatus Berkelbacteria bacterium. Classification (GTDB taxonomy): domain Bacteria; phylum Patescibacteriota; class UBA1384; order CAILIB01; family CAILIB01; genus JAGVEG01. Next base: position 13,532 of record JAGVEG010000019.1, on the reverse strand, counting down.
CTCTGTGAGACCGGTGAAGATACTGTGTATCTGCGTGCAGATGGCCGTGAAGCCCGTAATGAAGAGATTGTGGAGGATTCATCATCGTCAGAATTGATTGAGTACTGTGGAGGTGAAGTCCGTACCGCGAAGGCGATTGAGGTGGGAAACATCTTCCGCCTCGGCACGAAGTTCAGTAAGCCGCTTGATGCGCTGGTTACTGACGAAGAAGGCAACCGTATTGAGATACTCATGGGTTGCTACGGTATTGGTATCTCGCGCGTTATCGGCACGGTTGTTGAAGTGCTTGGTACCGACCGTGGTATTACCTGGCCGGAGGAAATTGCACCATTTGATGCTCATGTTATTGATCTTGTTGGAACTCCTGAGGCACTTTCCTTGGCTGAGCGCATTGATGCTATCGGAAAAGATATTCTCTTAGACGATCGTGAAGGCCTTAGTGCTGGTGAGCGTTTTGCCGAGGGTGATCTTATCGGTGCTCCAGTGCGCTATGTATTTGGTAAGTCATTTACCGCTGATGGTACCGTTGAGGTGCGACGAGGTACTGAAGTGAGTTTTAAGAAATTAGAAGAGATTCAGTAAAAAAGATCAGAGGCGCCCAATACCGGGCGCCTCGTTTATTGATGGAGTATGAGGAAAAGCTCAAGACTGTCTTGGCTTGGTACCCATGCCCCTACTTCAAATTGAATTATATAATCGAATACCTTTTCTCGCGGACAATTTGATCTCAGCAGGTGTTCTATGAAGTTTGTGGCCTTGATACAATATTTTTTCTCAAGGTACGTATAATAGAGTGATACCAGTACTGCGTATAGTACAAAGATTGTTGCGACCATGGGTGGTACTATGCAGCATGAGAATCCTACTGCCAGCTGGGTAAGTAGTACCAGGTACCGCGTTTCATTAAGCTCTTCACGTTGACGTAACAGGATTGAGCTTTCATCATTGAGTTCTCTCATTTCCCTTACTCCTTTTAGATTTTTCTTATTCTAGATAAAGTTTTTCAACTAAGATAGTTTATTTTTAGTTAGCGCTCTAATGCGCCATTGTCGTTTCTCAGCTAGTCTATCTTCATGAATATGCAAGTTGCTGAATCGGTACGTTTGCTTGCCAAAGATCTACCGCTCAAGCCGGGGGTCTATCAATTTGTGAATGACAAAGATGAAGTGCTGTATGTGGGAAAGGCAACTCGTCTGCGTGAGCGGGTGAGAAGTTATTTTGCCGATGATCTGGCAGAGAGTCGGGGTCCCGGCATTGTCTCCATGGTGCTCCAGGCGGTTTCGCTGCGACATATCGAGACAGAGTCAGAGCTTGAAGCACTCTTGCTTGAGGCGCGGTTAATCCGGCAACTGAAGCCTAAGTACAATGTGAAGTTACGGGACGATAAGTCATTTTCATTAATTCGGATTGATCATAGTGAAGTGTTTCCGGGAATTTATCTTTCGCGAGAGAAGGATCTTGAGGAGCTCTTAGAGAAGCGTAAGCGAGCTCGCACTGATGCCCGCGTTTCGCAGGTGATTGATGCGCAAGAGTTTTTTGGTCCGTATCTTTCGGCAAAGTCAGTGCGCCAGGCCTTGGCTTCTATTCGACGCATTTGGCCGTTTCGCGATTGTACCAGTACCAAGTTTGCGAATTATGAACGTCTCGGGTATGGCTGCGTGCTGGCAACCCTCGGTCTTTGTTCCGCCCCCTGTGCCGGAAAGATTACGCCAGATAGTTACAAGAAAAATATTGCCCAGATTCGGGCGTTCTTGAACGGGGACCGTCGCCAGGTACTCACCATGATTGAAGCGGATATGGCACATGCCGCAGAAGACGAGCGCTTTGAAGAAGCAGCAATATTGCGTGATCGGCTTCAGGCGTTGATTCATTTGCAGACCGTTGCTCAAACACGAAAGCAGAGCCGAGCCAAAGAGGTTGGTGAAATCATTTTTGACCCTGAGACCGATCTGCGGGTTGAGTGTGTTGATATTTCCCATAACCAGGGAGCGTACACCGTTGCCTCGCTGGTGACAGGGATGATTCGGCGTGGAAAGGTAGACGAGGTGCATGGCCGGGAGGAAATCCGCAAGCGCTTCCGCCTTGATCCGACTCGTCAGAAAAAGTACAAGATCCAAACCGTTGAGGGTGTCTCGGATGTGGCTGCGATTGCAGAAGTTGTGCGCCGGCGAGTGACACGTGGCCTCAAAAATGAAGCGGGGTGGGAGCTTCCTGATCTCCTCATTCTTGATGGCGGTATTACCCAGTTGGGTGCTGCCAGTGAGGTGCGTACAGCCCTTAAGGCCGAAGAAAAAGTGGCGGTGGCGGCGGTAGCAAAAGGACCAACACGGCGGAAAGTTGATCGGCGCGGTGAATGGCAGGTTCTTCAGAATCTTAATGATGAAGCACAGGATTTACTTGCTGAGCTGATGCGAGAAGAGGCTCACCGAGTGGCGATTAGCTTTTATCGAAATACCCATAGTCGCGGACTGCTGAGTAGGGCATAGGTTGCGGCCTCTTGCATCTCATCCTGACCTTCGCCAGAGTAGAGATGTTGACTAGTAATGATCACACCCATGCATCCATCACGACGGCCCTTGATTGCCGGCAACTGGAAGATGAACACCACCCTCGCAGACGCTCATATTTTGGCGGACGGGGTGCGCCAAGAGCTTGAGCACGAGGAAAAGGTGGATGTTGTTCTGTGCCCGCCAAGCATTTGGCTCGGTTTTTTGGCTGAGCGCCTGGGCCCCGGTAAGGTGGCGCATGTTTCACTGGGTGCACAGAATTGTCATCCTGAAATGAAGGGAGCCTATACCGGCGAGCTTTCAACAGAGATGATTAAAGAGGTGGCTGACTACGTCATTATTGGTCACTCAGAGCGAGTGCAGTACTTCCATGAAAAGCCTGACTTCTTGCTCCATAAGATCGAGGCGGCGTTTCGAGCGGGTCTCACTCCAATCCTTTGTATTGGTGAGGTTGAGCAGGTTGCAGGGAGCACCAAGAAATTAGTGCAGGAGTTAAATCATATTGTCAGAAGTCTGACTCACGCACAGCTTGAACAGTTGGTGGTTGCCTACGAACCCGTGTGGGCGATTGGTACCGGTAACGTTGCAACACCTGAATATGCCCAGGAAGTGATCTCACTCCTGCGCACTGTTCTCACTGAGAAGACCCGTATTCTCTATGGCGGCAGCTCAAATGACGAGAATGCCCGCGGACTACTTGCCATGCCCGATATCGATGGATTCTTGGTAGGTGGCGCGTCTCTTAAGCTGAAGTCATTTGTGACAATGGTGAAGATTGCTGATCAACTTGCATAATTCATATTCATGAACCTTCGTACTATTACTGACGCAGACATTGCTGGGAAGATTGTTTTGTATCGCGTTGACTACAACATGCCGCTTGATGAAGCGGGTGAGATTACTGATCCACGCCGTATTGTCGGGACCTACCCAACTATCGACTACATGCGTGAGCAGGGAGCTAAGATCGTGATTGTGAGTCACATGGGCCGCCCCAAGGGCGAAGATATGACATTGTCATTACGACCCGTAGTCCAGTATCTCGCCGATCATTATGCTGGCACGTCGGTCCACCTTGCCAAAGATCCGTTTGATCCGGCGGTGAAAGAGATGGTGCACGGTTTGCGTGGTGGGGACATTCTTGTCCTCGAGAATATTCGCTTTTTCGCTGGAGAAGAGGACAATGATGAAAATCTTGGGAAGGCGCTGGCAGACCTTGCAGACGTATACGTAAATGATGCGTTTGCCTGTGCACACCGAGCACATGCTTCGATTGTTGGTCCAACACACTATCTTCCCTCTTACGCCGGCCTCTTGATTCAAAAGGAAGTTGATACGCTCGGTGAGATTATGCAGAGCCCCGAGCACCCGTTTGTAGTGGTAATGGGGGGTGCGAAGGTAACCGATAAGTTGGGCATTCTGCGAGCCCTCGGACCGAAAGCGGATCAGGTACTGATTGGGGGAGCAACGGCGAGTGCATTTGTGCAAGCGCGCGGTGAGTCAATCGGCGCCTCATTTGTAGAGGCCGGCGCAAGCGACGCAGCGAAGCAGGTGATGAAAGAGTTGGGCGACAAGCTGCACATTGCTGTTGACTTTGTGATTGATGGAGTGGGGGAGGAGTTTAAGAACATGGATGTTGGTCCTGAAACCGTTATTCATTTTTCGGAAATTCTTCGCGGCGCCAAGACGGTTCTCTGGAACGGCACCATGGGAATGTTTGAAGATCCTCGCTACCGCATTGCTAGTCAACAACTTCTTGAACTTCTGGCGGGCCTAGAAGGCTGCACCACAATTGTTGCGGGAGGAGATTCAGCGGCCTGCGTCACTGAGCTTGGGCTTGATGATAAGATAAGCTTTATCTCAACTGGTGGGGGAGCTGCCCTTGAGTTCCTCTCTGGCGAGAAGTTGCCAGGTATCGAGGCACTCCTTACAAAGTAATGAACCTGAAATAAAAAAAGAGTCCCACCGCAGTACGCTGCGGTGGGGTTTTCAGTTTATCGTTTACCAAACTTGCCAACTACGAGCCCTTCAACGGAGGGTACGTCTTGGTCATTGTAGATGGTAAAGGTGCTACCGATATCACGAGCACCTATAAGTTGGCCTGGCTGTAGTTTTGATGAGAAAATACTTCCAGATTCTGTGGGAACTCCTTCTAATATTCTTAGCCGTAGCTTTGAGACATACGCGCTAGGGTAGTTGGAGAGGGTTGCAACACCTGCCTGCATGGCGGCTTCTACGCAGCCTTCGAGAATGCCGTACTCAGTGAACAAATGACCCAGTCTATAGGTAGACAGTGAGTAATTGTTACTAAAAACCAATCCTTCCTCCAGAATTTGAAATCCAGCGCCGTAAGAGGAAAGTTGTTCGTAGATTTGGCACCTCCCCTTTTCCTCTGCATGTTTCCAAGGAATAATTGACCTCAAGTGGTTGTTGGGTCTGCACTGCAAATCTGTGTAGGGATCATGGCCAGATGTGTAGTTAGCAACTGTAACCAAATTCTCACCATTAGAGACCTTTAAGATGTCGTTGCTAGTATCTACAGTGAGAAACTTAGGTGTTGTTCTGGGGCCCACAATTCCTTTGATTTCGAACTGCACACTTCGCCAATTCCGTGGCAAGCATCCGATGTAGACCACACCCGGCACAATAAGTCTTCCAGTAAAGTGTGCCGCGATAAGACTTCCGGTGAGAGGTTCCTGAAGGTTAAGTTTGTTTTGCATTTGATTGCTCCTTGGGTTGTTTTTGTGTTGCCTCATCTATAGAGCAAATCGCCGATCTCTGCTAGCCTTGAGTGAGCGCTTGTGCGTTGTGATCTATGAAGTTAATGAATGGCAATGCTTACCCATCATGAAGTTGGTGACAATTCTACCGTAATTCTGACTGTAACTGCTTCTGCGGCGCAGTATCGTCATGCGTTTGAGCATGAAGTTGAGCATGCTACTCGTGGTGTGCGTGTAAAGGGTTTCCGTCCTGGTTTTGCGCCAAAGGAAAAGGTTATTCAGGAGGTTGGTCAGGTAAAGCTTGAGGCGGCTACGCTTGAGCATCTTATTAATGACACATTCGGTGAGGCTTCACGTGAGGCAGGCGCTCATATCGTTGGTACGCCAAACATCAGTATTGAGAAGTTTACGGCTCCCTCTGCTGAAGCTGACAATGATGACGTTGTCATGACCTACAAGGCTACTTGTGAAGTAGTACCTATGCCTGATGTAACGGGCTACGAGAAAATGAAGGTAGCGGCGGTTGCTCCTAAGGCGATTGCTCAGGAACAGATTGATGAAGTAGTCGGTCAGTTGCGTAAGAACGTTGCTTCTCTGGAAGAGCTACCCGAGACTACGGTTGCCGCAAATGGCATGTGGGCAGATATTGGCTACGAAGGAACCGTAGATAAGGTGCCTCGCTCCGATATGAAAAACGATCATCATCCCTTGGTGATCGGTGAGAATACCCTTATTCCTGGATTCGAAGAGCACATTGTTGGCCTGAAGAAGGGGGAGAGCGTTACCTTCCCAATTACCTTCCCTGCAGATTACGGTGTAGCAACCCTGCAGAATGTGACAGCTGAGTTCACCATTACGCTTCATGAACTTCGTGAAGTGGTACTTCCTGAACTTTCTGACGAGATTGCTGAGCGTTTTGGTCACAAGACCGTTGATGAGCTCATCGCTGCTATTCGCACCAACATGGAAGAGGAGGCAGCGCAAGATGCGCGCCTTGGCCTTGAAGATGCGGTTGTGCAGGAACTATTGAAGGGTCGTGACACGTTTGCACTACCAAAGACCTTGGTTGAGCAAGAGATGGAGCGCCTCTTCCAAGAGGGTAAGCAGCAACTCATGCGCGTACCGGGCCAATGGGAACTTTACCTCGAGCGCAGCGGCAAGACCGAAGACGAAATGCGCGAAGAACTCCGCGAGCAATCTGAAAAGAACATCCGCGTTGGTGCACTGCTCGTTCAGGTAGCCCGTGCTGAGGATATTGAAGGCGAGACTGTTGGCCGTCTTGCGCTTGATCGCTTGGTTGCGATTGCGACTGCGTAATAGGGAGTTTCTGGAATAAAAAAGAGGGGGGTGTCGCGTTGCGACACCCCCTATTTTATTTCTTGACGATTTGTCCTATCACCAAGATTCTGTCATCCAGTACTGCCTCTCCTCTGGCTTTTCTGCCTAGCATTTGAGACAGTTCCTTACTCAGGATTCTAAGTCCAGCCTCTACGGCACATTCGCTACCTGAAGTAATTGCATGAGCCAGGTATCTACATGCTGTTTCGTGCTGGGACGTTATATTCTGGGTATCCTTTAGCGCGGTAAACTCAACCCGATGGTCAGCCTTCTTGACAGGAGCTGTCGTGAGATCATTGATCGCACGATCAAGGAATTGTAGCCTATCCGAGATAAGCTCATCCGTAATTCTGTCGCGTTCACAGAGTAGATTGAGTTCCCAAGCCAGTGTTGCCAGAAAATCTGGCTTGGATGTGATCTTGTCGGGCATTTTTTGCCTCTTCCTTATTTGTTGTGGGTGATTTTCTCCTTCCACCCATCTCCTCCACCCATTTCTCTGCGGTGTGAGGTTAGGCTACCTTAGCCTATTTTGGCATTTTTGTCGACGTGCACAGGAGGAGTTGATAACGGTGTGTACCAGCTAGTGACTGTGCATTTTGGCAGGGCTCATCTGTTGGATCTTGGATGCTGAGCCAAGTGTCGGGATAAGTAGTCGGTTTTTCAAAAATGAAGTAACGGTAGTTTTTGACTACTTCGTAGCCATTTTCGTCAGGAAAATGCGGGTTAGCCTGGAATTCAGCCGGGTTGTAATCGCTTGCGTACAACACCCAGACGTAGTTCAAGGGGAGTGATTCGCTCACGAAAACAGGAAGATCTCGAGTAGTCGCTTCCTGTTCCGCCTGCCTGACTACTTCCGGAACACCAACGAAGGCGGTTGACCGCAGGAGTGCTTGATAGCTCGTAAAGTAACTCACCACTCCCCAGGTGCAAATAATACCGGTGAGAATGATTGCGTCAGGGCGGAGCCACTTCGGGATACGTGGTGGGATAAGGCTGAGGCCAAGGGGGAGTACGAGAAAAAGGAGGGAGTTGGCGCGACTAGCATTTAAGGGAAAGAGAAACAGGACGGGGAGGAGTCCGAGGAAGGGGAGGGTAGTTGTTTTGAGGGGGATGCTTAGGGTGCGCCAGGTGCGAATAAGCAGAACAAGTGTCGTGCACCAGAAGAGGGCAAACCACAGATTAGGGAGGTAGGAGCTCGTTTGGCTGCTGGTCCAAATATTACCATCATGAAATCCACTCACAAAATGAAGGAGATTTTCACCGAGGGCCTGCCACGGGGTGTCGAGGGATTGTTCGAGGCGGGTGGCAGCGAGCTTGGGAATCGTGAGAAAAAAGCCATGAGGTTCAGGGAATCCGGCGTGATTTACTAGGAGAAACCAGACGAACGGGGCGAGTAGTGGACTTGCGAAGAGGGCTCCAGTAAGGAGGGGCTCAAGGTGGATCCAGAAATGTTTGCGGTGAAGGATCAAGTAACCAACTATCAAGGGGATGATCCAGAAAAGGCTCATCGCGTAACTCAGAAGCGTCAGCGTGGTGCTTAGTGGAACGAAGAACCAGGCGGCTGGCCGCGTAGAGAGCATAAGACGAACAGTCAGGAGAAAGAAGAGGGGGGCTAGGCCCGCCTCGAGTCCCCAAAACGCACTCACTAAGAATGGGTTGGCAAACGCAGCGAGGCCGAGCCCAACAAGAGCCAGTTCGCGCTTACGGGTAAGTACGTAGGTGAGGTTATAGACCAGGGCGAGGATTCCCAAGTTGGCGAGAACCTGAAGCAACCGCATACTGAGCTCGTTCATGCCAAGCCAGTGAACGAAGGGAACAGACAGGTAGCTGTAGAGCACGTTCATGCCACTTCCCCAAGATGGGAAGTAGATAGGGAGGTGATTGCCCCAACGGTCAGCCTGAGTAAGCAGGAGGGCTTTTGATTCAACGATTGCCGAGACCTCATCTTGATTGAGACTCACGGGGTAGTCGGCGAGTCCAAAAGCTCGCGTAGCAATAATGAGAACGATTAGTACCGTGTGGAGGTACAGGGAGGTGCGGGGCGTGAGGGACATAACACCAGTCTAGCAGTTCTCAAAAGAAATCGGGCTCGCATTGCGCGAGCCCGAGGTTAGTCCCAGAGCCAGGGATCTCGTTTTACTGGTTGAAAGCCATACCGAGTCATTGCTTCTCGGCACCAATCTATGTGGTCTTTATCTGGTTGGCCAAGCCACGTATGGAGTTTGGTGGGTGAAGGAATCTCACCCATTGCTAGTCCAAGCGTAATGGCCACTGTCTCTGCGAGACAGGCGAATGCCTGTGGGTCGGCGAGACCTACCAGATGTCCAAGGCGTGCAGAGCTTCCAGGAACCTGGATGAGGCCGCCACTGAGTGCATTGATATCAGGTCGATCAAGAAATGAAGCACGCTCTGTTGCGGGTGGGGCATTAATGTCCACGACAATTGCTCCATGAGGAAGTTCGTGAACTTCAGTCTTGGTTATCGCGGCCCCGGCACTACTGCTTGAGAAATAGAGGATAGTAGTCTCCGGAAGTGTCTCACTGAGAGAGTCTGCCCCAATGAATCGAGGGTCGGTATCTAAGCCGAGTCGTTTTAGCCGCTTGGGAATGGGCTCATTACTCCCTGGCTTTCCTACACAAATAACCTTCTTAATTTCAGTAGCTGCAAGATTGAGGAGGATGCTGCCACCCACCGAACCAATGCCGACTACCGTTGCAGTATGGCCACTAAGTAGTGTATTACCCACTGCGCCCACGGTGTTAATGTGGGCCACCACGGCAGTATTTGCACTGCCATTGGTGACTGGGATGGTAATACCAGCTTTTTCTAGTGCATCTGCTACTTTGGTTCCATTTCTGCATGCAATGCTACATGCGGCGCCAAGACCAAGCACTACTGCATTCGGGTGGCGCTTTGCGGCATGAAGTGCTGTCTGAATCACACGTTGGTTCGCCATTTCGTAGCGTGGATTTTTGACATCGAGCAGCTCGGGGTGATTAAACGGCACGCCATACACATGAACTACGACATGTCTCTTACTGTGCTTTACTCCGGAACTTGCTCCCAGGTAGAGCATCTGCGGTGGAATCCGATAGGCGTGCTGGTGAAACAAGCTTTGCACGAAGTGAGGTGCTCGATCAAACCCCTTTGCCCAGGGTCGTGTGCGCACAAACGCATTTGTAGTACCTTTTATATTCCCGTTACTCACAATTGGCACCAGGAAAACCGCTTCCACTTTTTCTCCCATGGAAGACCTCCTCTATCTTGATTTATTTTTTTCGATCGTAGCAGCTTTTCTCTAGCGTGCCACTAAAAGAATGACGAGTATGAAACAGTTAATAGTCTGTGCGGTGTAGCACCAGTAACAATGCACGTGCAGCTTGGTGCGCAACGCCCAGAACAAGACAAATGAGCTGAGTACTGAGCAGATGGTGGCGAGGAGGCGCCCCCAGAACAACATCCAGAACGGGAGAGGAATGATAAGGCTGATAAGCATGCCCAGATAAAAGAGGGTACCAAGCTTCCAATTGGGAATACCAAAAAGAAGCCGGTAATACGGGGTGTGAATGAGTCGCGTGCAGGCGCTGCCCCAGCAGAAGCGATGGTCATCCTGTTCCTCACGCCAAAACGTAAAGCAGCACCACAGGCCGCCAAGGCATAAGAGAATAAGTAGGAGTGTGCTCACCAACGAAGTATAGCTGAAAACTGTCTAAAAAATGACGAGCGCTTCTTGTAGAGTTCATAAAGACACCGTACTCTAGAAGTATGTCGTATCTTGTCCCCACCGTCCTTGAAAAATCATCGTATGGCGAGCGCGCCTACGATATTTACTCACGTCTTTTGCGTGATCGCATCATCTTCCTCGGCGGAGGTGTTGATGATGACGTTGCCAACCTCATCATTGCGCAGCTGCTCTTCTTGGAATCTGAAGATCCAGATAAGGAAATTAGTCTCTACATTAATTCCCCAGGAGGTTCAGTTACTGCGGGTATGGCCATTTATGACACCATGCGTCATGTAAAGCCTGCGATCTCTACCATTTGTGTTGGTATGGCGGCGTCCATGGGTGCCTTCTTGCTGGCTGCTGGAGAAAAGGGAAAGCGGTTTGCGCTCCCAAACAGCCGTATCATGATTCACCAGCCATGGGGTGGGGGAATTGAGGGTCAGGTTTCAGACATTACGATTGCCGCTGCTGAGCTGCAAAAGACTAAGGACCACCTGAATCGTCTGCTGTCTGAGAATACGGGTCAGTCACTTGAGCGTGTCGCCAAGGATACCGATCGCGACTATTACCTAAATCCTATAGAGGCTGCTACCTATGGTTTGATTGATGCGGTTCTCCAATAAATCTCCTGACATGCACCAACCATCCTTCTCACGATTTCTCAGCGGTTTGTTGCTTGTCGCCTTCTTGGTAGTGCCATCTCTTAGTTTTGCGCAAGAGTCCGCACCGGCACCCACCCTTACCGAAGAGGTGGTCTCTACCTTTGATGCAAAGGTGCCAACGTTTACCTTCGGTCCGCTTGACGCTGATTCGATAGATTATTCAGATGATGCACGAGAAGCTCGTTTTAAGGTCTCTGTTAAAAATACCTCAGAGGTTCCGGCTGAAGGAATTAGTTTCTATGTAAGCCTAGAGCGCCTTGATCAGGTAACTATAGGAAGCTCTGAATTGATTAGTCAGAAGTTAATTCCTGGTGTGTTTAACTTTGCGCCGGGTGATGAGCGGTCGCTTTCCATTGCTTATCCACTCCCGTTTGGAAGTCGGGACGGGGTGCATGTGCTGATTGTGCGTGCACAAACGAGCACAGGATACCCTGTTGGCGTTGCCTCAGTACCTGTTACTACACCAAAGAGTGCAAGCTTCTTACTCAGCCCCTACGGCTCACGAAGTATGGTGGCAGGTGGCCTTGATCAGCCGCCACTTTCCGGTCCGCAGTATGATGCGGGTGCACGTGTACCAATTAAGGCACTCATTACTGCTGGGTCTGAAAGTGCCGGAAAGGTTACGCCATATTACCGTGTATGGAAAGATGCGATTCTTCCGGGTGCTGCACCGGTCCTTGATCACGTAAAACTGACCAACTCCTTTGAATTTCCGGCAAATCGCTCGCTTGATTTTTCAGTAAGTCTGCCGACCCTGGCAACTCCGGGTTCATATCTCTATCAGATTCAGTTTGAGAATGAGGCCGGTACACCAGTTAGTAGCATTCTCGAGTATCGTGTGGTTGTACGGGGAAAGACCGGTAAGATTTTGAACGCTGGCGTAACACAAGAACAAGGTCTTAATCGTACTCGTGCAATCTTCACTGTTCCCGTAGGTGGTCCAGCTGATGACTCGGTGCTTCCAACTGCAACCGTAAAGATAGTTTGTTATGACGGTGAGACGGTGATCGTTGGCTGTGGCTCTGAGCAGGTCTTGCAAGATCTCGGAAGCGATCCTCAGGTACTGACACACACGGCATCATTTCGATCATCCGCCCTGACTGTCATGAGTCAGGCGGTGTGGTATGAGATTAGTCTACTGGCTGATGATGGCTCACTTCTGGCCAAGCGTACCGTGCAGTCAGCAGATCAGACCTATACGCCATTAGCTCAGATTGTACGTGCTTGGAAGCTGGTAAGTCTAGTGCTCCTTGGTATTGGTATATTGGTAGTAATTCTCCTGCGCGATGCCAAGCGCCGTAAAAAGGTGGTACAGGTAGCAGGAACGGCATTGGTGCTCTTTATTGCTACCGGCATCTTTGCAACACGTCACACAGCAGAGCCGGCCTATGCACGAATTGCTGTTTGTTATGACTTTGTCTGTCAAGAGACGGTGCCTGGCGACCCTGGTTCTATCGAATGTGGGCCGTCCCCGGTAGCAAGCTGTGGTCAAGGCAGTGATCCAAGTTGTTATTGTGAAGGCGAGCCAACACCCACACCAACTCCTGTTTGTGAGCCTGAGAGCACCGATCCACAGTGTCAGCTTCCCACGCCAACACCAACGCCAACTCCTACGCCGACAGCAAGTCCGACACCCTCTCCAACGGCAACTCCGTGTACGACCCCAACTCCTACGGAAAGTCCTTCACCGAGCCCAAGTCCAAGTCCTACAGCCACACCATCACCGTTTGCTGTACCAACGCCATATTCGTTTAATAAATGTTCGAAGTTGGGTGGAAAGGCAAATGAGCGCTACTGCGCTGATGTATGGTTAAGGCCACCTTCAGTAAGTCTTGTTACTTCGAGTGGTTCAGGTGGAAGTGCTTCGGGTGCGTGTATTACAGCAACGGCAAGCGTTTCTTATGTCTGCAATAATATGCGCCTCTCGGTTAATCTTGCATTGAGTGGACAGGGCTGTGTGAAGATAACTGGCGGTGGGCCTGGTATTGGTGGTGGTCCAAATCAAAGTGTAACCTCAACGTCCTGCTATGAAGTAGAAGAAGGTGATAACCCACCAGGGGGCGTTGTCACAATAGTTGCGGAAGCGAGTGGAAAGAGTGATTGTTGGGAGTGTCGTAAACATGACGAGAATAGTTTTGCGGTGAGCTGTAAGCCGAGAGGCTCCAGTACTCCGTCCCCAAGCCCTTCGCCGAATCCTTGTATATCGCCAACGGCAGTACCTACTGCTCCAGTTGGACCAGAAAGTGGACCTGAGGATCCAACTGATACAAACGCTAATGCCAGCACTAGTACTAGTACGTCGGGTGATACAGAAGTGAGTACGAGTACCTCAACGGAAATAGGGTCTACTAGTTTCAATGGAATTACGCAAACCCAAACTCAGACGTCTACAAACTTTGGGTTCAGTGCGAATACTTCGTTTAACACAAGTACCAGTACAAACACGTTTACTTCTACGAGCACCAATACTTCATTCTTTTTCCCGACACCAACACCTTCATCGACAGGATTCACGTCACCGACACCAACACCTTCATCGACAGGATTCACGTCACCGACACCAACACCTTCATCGACAGGA
>JAGVEG010000027.1 GCA_020058355.1 Candidatus Berkelbacteria bacterium | reverse complement strand
ACTGTTACACGTAGTTCTTGGGCAAGCGTTCGAGCCTCCTTTTCTATCCGTGGATCAGGAAGTACTGGATTTGAACGCAGCATTACTACATGTTTTTTATGAACATAGGCAATGGCTGCCTTTTCAGTCTGAGAAACAACAACATCCCATGAGAAAATCGCACGCAAGTCATTCCGACCCTCTGCACGTGGCATATCCCGTGCCACCCATCTCTGGATCGCCTTAGTAAGCTCCTCAACATTCTCCCTGGCAACAATTTCACCAATTTCAGGACTATTTACGACCTCATCGGTACCTCTCGTATCTGAAGAAATAATCCAACTATTCATCATTCCTGCTTCAAGAAGTGTTGTCTGTAAACCTTCTGCAGAAAATGAAGGGTTCAGATAACACCCACGCGCCAGCAAGGACCTAATACTCTCAGGACTAAGCCTTCCTGCAAGATATACCACCCCCTCAAGACCTGCGGCCTTCATTTTTTCAACCAGCTCCTCCTTCTGCGGACCCTCTCCCGCGATAACTAGTGCAATTTTTGATTTCTCACTGTCTAACAATTTGCTCATTGCCTCGATGGCAATGTGTGCCCCCTTGGCTGTCATTAACCTACCCATAAATAAAAGTGGAGTGCGCCTACCTAGCCAACTCGCAAGCTCAGCCGGCAACTCCTGTAAATCGCCATGCTGCCAGAATACCTCATCAACACCATTATAAGTAACAAGTGGACGACGACCGGTCCATTCCTCAACAAAGGATGCAACTGCGTGAGAAACAGCAAACACTCCGTCAGCCCGCAGCAAAACTCGCTTTCCGAAAAGTTCATCGAGCGCGCGCGCACCAGTAGCTACAAAGACAGAAGGATGATTAACGAATCCTGAACCATGCTCAGTATGAAGATGCCGTGCTTTAAACGTACGAGCAAGTGAAGCTCCAAGCCAAGATGTCGCGAAGAATCGGGTATGGGTCCACACCACATCATACGCAGTATGCCTTTTCACGTGCTTTATGGCCCTATACCAACTTCCTGGATGTGGAATTGCAACAATTCCCCCAAGCGTGACTAATGGTCGCACGCGAACAATATCTACACCCTCCCACACCTCCTCAAGTGGAGCACTCGCGTGAATCGATAGTACTGTTACTCCATGCCCCCGCACCACTAATCTCTTCGCCAACTCTGCAACATGTTTTTCAAGACCCCCCATTTGTGGCCAAAACGGAGTTATGCAAAAAAGAATCCGCAATGAGCTCATTTTTCCAGATTATTTAAGGAAATCTCATAGCATCCCGGAATATGCGAATCAACAAGGATGCTCTCTGGCCTTCTTTCTTTCACCCTGTCGGGCAGGTCTTTATGACTTTCAAATCTCATGTCTTTACCTCCTTGGATGTAGACCACTGGAGCACCAAAGAAATCTTTCCTCTCTACTTCCTGACGCATTCCATCAGTAGTTTCAGTGAGTGCGAAAGTCGAAAGAAACAGGTCAGCTCTATAGTTAACGCTGGCAACTCGCCAAAACGGCACAAGATTTACCATGCCCCTCTTGGGTACTTCATTATCACCAAGAGCATGGACCGGTACGCCGTTCATTGTAAGGTAGACGTACTGCACGATTAAGGACTCAGGCGTATCAAGAATACAGTAGGTCGCACTCGGCCACTTACCCATAAAGAGACGGGCGCAACCACCATACCCTCCTCCGAACTCAAGTACCTTAGCTGGAACCATTGCACCCTTCTTGGTTGCACGACCCAAATAATATGCATGAGCAAAAAGACCAGGGGTAAGTGGTTTTTGTTGCATTTCTACTGGACCATTTGCAAGATAGGGAGAACCTACTCTCGACTCAATAAAGTCATGTGCAATATATTCATAGAGCTCAGTGCCAATCATGTGCTCAGTAAGTACGTTTCGGTGCCATGCCTGAAGTGGGCCGCCGCCCCATCCAATATTTAGCTGAAGTTGCTTATCACGAAGAAAATCTTCACGTAGTCCTACAGACTGTATTTTCTCCTGATCAAGCTCTCGCACATGCTGCCAGTATGGATGAACCAGTGTCTTTAAAAACGCTTCATCTTGCTGTTTTTCCTCTTCCATATAACGACCTAGCAGCTTCTGTGCATCCTGCACAATTCCCGTATATGAATCTGATGAATACGCAGCCGGGGAAAGCTGGCTGTACTTTGTTTGCGACTTCCAGAAGAAGGGTGGCAAAAAGTACCGCTTTGCAAGAAGGGCAAGAATAAAACTGCGCATTACCAAGAATAATTACCAATACAAGCCAATGGTAGCACAGCTAGAACCTTGCTGCTAACCTAGAAGGACTATGGACCAAATGGATTTTCTTCTCATCTTTCAGATTGTCAGCACCACGATTCTTTACCTGGCACTTGTGTGTCTTCCGTTCTACATCCTCCTACAGTACTGGGATCAATCTTTTAGCCGTATTGAGAAGATAGGGATTTCACTCCTGGCTGGCCCCGTCATCTGGTCATGGGTAAGCTTTCTACTTGGCACCCGCATCCCATTCTTTGAGGTAACCCAGCTCCATCTTTCCGGCCTTCTCGTCGCCTGGAATATTCCCACGATACTCTTTCTCATAAAAAAGATACAAAGAAAGAGTCCCCTACTCGATGCTCACAAATTTCAAAAAAATGAATTCTTTCTCACGGTTGCCGTCATCCTGTTTCTCCATCTAGCAGCCTTTGCACTCTATCGCTACTTACCCGAAGCAGACGGCTACTCAATCGTACATTCCGTACGAGAGAACAGTAAAAATGGAGTGTTCGGGCGTATTGGTTATCGCCCTCTATTTCCCGCATTGGTTCAAACAATCAGTACACTCAGCTATCTTGATCCACTCTACGTACTGCAATGGATGATTCCTGTTTGGTTAACCTCTATTTTTACTATTACATGGAAGGCACTATCCCGAAGAACTCCTGCCTATCTTTTCCCCTTTTTTCTCACTGCTATCCCCGTTATCTTTTCAGAGATACTCTACGCACGCCCACAGTCGGTTATTATCGCACTTGCAGCAGTGACGATTCTTATCCTTAGGAAGCAGACTGGACCCCGACTTATCGGTGCCTTTCTTCTTAGTCTTACTTGCTACCCCTTCCATGAATTTGCCATATTCATCTCCGCAGCAATTCTTCTTTTTTCATTTCCGTTCATCTATCGCGCCATTCGTACAGATACCAAGTCTTCTTTGCTTCACATTATATATCTTGGAGTCATTACCCTTTTACTCCTGTCCCTCCCACAAACACAGGCACTCCTTGCTACATTCAGAAATATCTTTGCGGACCATCAGCCCAGATTCATTCCATGGTTCATCACAAACTACACAACTATTGATGGAACCCAGCTTGGGTGGCCTGGGATGAGCTGGTTGCTATTCTATGGTTACAATCTTGGCTTTCTCCTCCCCCTAAGTTTTGTTTTCTATAAACGGCGCAACCTCACCTCAACCGGATTTCTATTCTCACTTTTCACGGTATTTTTCATCATTGCTGAGGTCGTGCCACGCTTTGGACTACCAAGCTTCCCGGACCGAGCATGGTTGTATGGTGCCATTGCGCTCGTCACCATAGCAATTACCCTTCTTGAAAAAACAAGCCGACGTCAACAGATAATCATCGGCCTTGCCGTTGTCCTGGGCACGCTCACGACAGCATTTATCATCTCGAGAAAACAAGGATGGACGCAGCAATCCGATATCCAGTCCATTAGCACAATTCGCCCACTGATAGACGCTCGCTCAGTACTTATAACTCAAGCTGGAAGCACCCCCGCCTTTCAGGTGTACGGCGAGATGAACACCCTTAGTGTTACCAATTTCTTCAGTATGAGCCCCGATGAACGAGTCGATATTCTTGCACGAATTAAGCAGGGTGATGGTGAACTGACGCAAAGTCAGGTTGATATAGCGACCACCGCAGAAACAGCAGTAACCGCCAGAGAGGCAATTAGCCTCATGGCTTCCTCGATCGATCAATCGAGCCTCCAGTTTTACACTACATATACAACTGCACAGATACGTCAACTTGAGCGCCTGCGACTTCTTGATCTGAGAAAGCAAGCGCCCACCAAGAAGGATCCTCCCTCAGATATCTACATTCTCTACTCTACAGGGAAATTCACTGGACTCTACGGCAGTCGTGAATGGTGGCGTACACTAAATGAATACAACGCCAACCTAGCAAGTATTGATCAAACTCCCGGGGTTACCCCCGTATTTACCGATGGAACTACTAGGATTTGGAAGTACTCCCATGAATAATAAGCTCTTCCTAAAACAGAGCAGTATTGTCTTCCTCGGAACACTCTGTGGATCAGGACTTGGTCTCATTGCCATGCTTTTAGCACCACGCTGGATGGGGGCAACTGCATTCGGCACATTCTCCGGTGCAAGCGCCTTTCTCTTTTTAGTAATAGAGATGAGTGAGCTTGGCATAAATGCTGGTCTTGTTCGATTTCTATCCCCAAGTATTCAACAGAGTAACTATACTGAATCTAAAAAGATCATAACAGCGACTGCTCTTTTTCGTGCAGGGATCACTTTTATAGCAGCCATCCTGGGCTTCATTTTCCTCCCCTGGATAGAGACACTTCTTAATCTGCAGGGAAACCGCACCCTTCTTATCGTTGCTCTCCTAGCAATTATTCCTATCACAGTACTCAGTACCCTTACCGCCATCCTGCAGTCATGTGAGCGATTTGTATCATACTCAATTACCACAAGTATTAATGGACTCTTAAAGCTTATCCTCGTCGTTTGCTTCTTTGCAACGCAGATGCTTACACCCGCCACACTTATACTAACAATTGCGGTAGCAGCTCTTATTGCGGCACTCTTTGGCGTAACACAGATCCCCCATCAGCTCCGCTCACTCCTCAAGCCAGGACGTTCAAACTTTGAACAGATTATTCGGTTTAGTACTTGGATGACGATTTGGGCACTTGCTATTGCGCTCGTTAGCAGAGTTGATATTTTTATCATACAGCGCCAACTAGGCACAACAAGTACTGGAATTTATGCAGCGGCTTACCAGTTTGCCTACATTCTTAGTATGATTGCTACTACTTTTTCTTTTGTACTGAACCCCAAAATAAGTGGGAAGTCTCTTGAAGAGCTTCGTGACTACTACAGGAAATATCCGCTCTTCATTATCCTATTTTTAGGCATAACACTCCTTGTACTACTCTTTGGCGTTATTGGATTACCCTGGTTTTACTCTAATGAATACCAGGGAATCGGCCCACTATTTGCCGTTCTCTGTATTGGGATGTACTTCTTTGGATTAACGATCATGCCCAATAGTGTACTATTTGCACGAAACAAGCCCCAATTCTTTGCACTTGAGGCACTCGTCCAATTACTCGTAAAAATTGTCTTAAACATACTACTCGCCCCCACCTACGGAATTCTTGGTGTCGCATGGGCCTTCGTTGGGGCAAGCTTCTCAAGCGTTGTGGTAAACCACCTTCTCGTTAAGAAACTCCTTAAAGAGTAGGCTTTTCAGCAATAATGCATAACTCAGGTCCCCATTCTCTGAATGGGTAGACTCCGAGCATTCCGAGGTACTTTGCCGGGAGGAAGAACTTACCGAGCAGGTTCATTGGACGAAATAGCCCCCAATGTGTGTTTGCGTATTGAATAGTCCATCCCCTTGTTTGGAACCAGCGCTTCATAGTGATGAAAGAGGGCTCAAGCGTCGTGTCAAAATCGGTCTGATACTCTCTGTCCGTAATTGGCTCTACACGCTCCCACTCAAGTAACGCGCCGTCATTCTTCTTGCCAAGTTTTACCCACGCCTCACTATGCCGCCTCAGAACTGATTTTTTATTTGGTGGACTCGTGAAGAATGGTGAAGCAAAGTTCGGACAGATAAGCGCAACAACACCTCCTGGTTTGAGTACGCGCGCACACTCTTCCATAAAGAGGTCTGCGTCTTGAATGTGCTCCATAACAAAGCAGGACATAATTCCTTCAAACATTGCATCTTTGAAAGGTAACTTCTCATTGGAAACCTTTGTCGTGACAATATGCTTGTACTGAGAAGCACGTGCGAGAGCTGTTTCACTCACATCAACACCCTGAACACCAGTGCGATCCCCTGCAATCAACGCCGTTTTCGTACCTTCTCCACAACCAATATCCAGTACCGTTGGTGCTACGGAAAGTACTTCCCGCATCCGGCGAAAGCCGGGGTGTGTCGAGATTTCCTGACTCGCCTTGGCCGCCATGTCATAGTATCGATTATCCTCCCAAGTTTGTTGTGGAATCATGATGGACGAAGAAAGTTATGAAGAAACTGAACAAGAAAGCGTAGCACTCGAGCGAATAGTGAGCTCCTGACGCGCAGTGGGTAGAAGTCAATAATCGGTACCGGCTCAGCAAAAGCTGTTCGCGAGAGTGCCTCATACACAGGGTACCTCATTCCTCTCCCTCCTTGGTATACTTTACGCCGGCGATACGCGATTTTCCAGTCATGTGCAAGTCCACCGGATCGCACCAGATTACTGGTATGGATATACCGCTTTGTTAAAAAATCGAGGTGTGAGCTATTTTCGTGTAGTTGTTTTCCATTGGCTGTATAGTAGCCTTCAACCCCGTAATCACCCGTAACCGTAAGGCCTGGTAGGCAGCGCATGGCCCGAACTGTATGGAAATCCTTTTTCCCATTGATCGTATAACTACCCCGATCAAGTGATTCAAAATAAAGAGGAGTCTCAACACAGTTGATAAATGGTGAGACAAGAGCCCAGGTAGTGTCACTTGCGTTCTTGATTGCCGCAACAAGCTCTTCAATGGCCTCCTTTGGCCATATCTCATCGCCATCAAGTACAAGAATCCAATCTGTTGTTGTTTTTTCTATCTGCTCTTGGCGCAGCTGGTAAAATTCCTGCTTCGATACCTCACCTTTTTGAATGTGGGTGATGCGCTCATCTTTAATACTCGCAATTATCTCGTTCGTATGATCAGTTGAACCTGTATCGAAAACCAGCACACGATCAACATACGGAAGTACTGATCGTAATGCATACCAGATGAACCGCTCTTCATTCCGCACCAAACAGTGAACGGTGATTGTTTGATTGCTCATACTACACCACTCCATTTCTCTGAATATCTATCCCGGAGGCGCATCCATGCAAGCCAGAGGGATGAATCAGGTTTTGCTGCATGAAAGGAGTTATTGAGCGTTTTCGCATAGTTCGATCGTAGTTCTGGATATGAAAGCGGATCCAGATTGTGCGCATAGGCCTCGATTAGTCTTGCCGTCACCTCTTTGCTATCAAACCGAAGTACCGAATTTCTTGCCTGCTGCCGCAGTGCCTCGGGTTCTTTTGTCTGAATCAGCACTTCAACAGCTCTTACAAGATCGCCGCTGTGCATGCCGATATAGCCAGTTACCCCGTGCTGAACCACCTCAGTTTGAGCATCATCTCGGTAGAATACATTCACTTCTGGTGGTGTACTTTTTACCACAACTGGACACCCGCAAGCTTGTGCCTCAGCAAGCGTACATCCGAATGTCTCACCAATTGAGGAAGTATGAAGAAGTGCATTACTTGCTGCATACACTTTCACCAGCTGCGCAGTATCTGAAGTCATTGGAAGGAATCGATACATGGGTGCATAGCGAGATCGCATAATCCTTTTTACAACCGCCCTGGGTGCCTCCTGTATGAGCGCAACAACATTCATTTTCTTGTCAGCAAGCTGTCGAATAGCAAGCTCAAATGCATGGTCCCATTTTCCTAAATCTGGTCGACCTATTCGGGACACAAGAAAGGCATCCTGCGGTATCTTCAATTCCTTACGAAGATCACCTGTAGAACGCACCTTCGTGAGCTCACCGATCTCGATTGGGTTATAGAGGTAGCTTATCCGAGCATCCGTACGCGCCGCTCCATGCTGCATACCCATTTTCATAACTAACGTCTTGCTCACACAAAGAATCTGATCACAATGCCGAAAAAGATTTACATCATACCCACCAAACACATTGGTAAAAACTGTTCGAATTCCTTGCTTTTTTGCCGAAGCAAAAACCTGTGTAAAGAAATCATCACATAGACCTGACCCATGGAGATGTACTACATCACAACCGTTAAACGCACGCTCCCACTCTGATATTTCCGGACTTATCAGCACCTTCGCCCCAGATTCCGCGAGAAACTTTTCTCGTGGGCCACCAGACTTTGCGAGTACCATAACCTCGTGGCCACTCTTAACAAGCTCACTCACAAAAATCTGCGAGGTCTTCGCCGTGCCGCCAAGATCAAGGCTATGAAGACCATGAATAATTCTCATAAGGAAACGTTACTCACCCATCCTGGCAAGAAAATATCGCTTTTACCAGAACTTTCATTCGGGTATGATACTCGAGTGAATACTTCGAATCCTGCCCCCATCACTGCCTGCCTAGTCATCTACAACGAAGAGGCAGTACTTGAACGATGTCTCACCAGTATTACTAAAGTCTGTCAGGAAATCATTATTGTTCATGATGGTGCATGTTCTGATCGCTCACTTGAAATCGCATCACACTTCACGCGCCATGTTATTATCGGAGAACGCTGTGGCATCTCTGAAGCACATCGCGTAACAACCCTTGAACACGCCACCCAGCCTTGGGTTATGTGGATTGATGCTGACGAATTTATCTCTGATCAGCTTGCACAGGAGATTTTGACCGAGCTACCGAAGGTTTCTGAGAAGGTCGGTGTACTAACTGCTCCCTGGCCACTCTGGGATGGCACGAAGACTACAACGAGTGGCTGGCCTTTACGCCCATTTATCTTTAGAAAGAGCATGGTTTCGTTCATTGCGGTTGGTCACGAGCATTTTCGAACAACGGGAACCACCCACTCTCTTCATGAAGCAATTGATCATCAACCAAAGTACAATAACTTCACCTTAAAGAGTTTTCGTACCAAGTGGATGCGCTGGGCAGACGTACACTCACGCACGCTCACAAAACCATTTTCAGACATACCAAGCTTTCAGTGGCCGTCTAGTGACTGGCATGGAACCATGCGCTTTAGCTTACGTTACCCTTTCTTGTTTCCGCTTTATGGCATCTATGCAAGCGTGCAAAACTTAAAGGGAGGAGCATGGAGGCATGGTATGATTGGTTGGAAATCTGCGCTTTTATGGGGAATGTATATTACTGTGGTCTACCAGAAGATAGCCATACTAAAAATACGTGCGAATGCATAAGCTCTGTACCATTATCGTAAACTGGAATTCTCTCTTAGAAACAGAACATATCCTATCTGAACTCCCTAAGGAGGTTGGTGGCATGCCCCACCTCGTTGTCGTAGTAGATAATGCTTCGCGAAACAACGAAGTAACTACGCTCGCTCGTAAATTCCCCTGGTGTCGCCACGTTGCTCTTACAAAAAATGAGGGGTTCACCGGTGGAAACAATGTTGTTCTTACCAATACCAACACATACCCAGCAGAATACTACCTGCTACTTAACCCTGATACATCCGTCACACCAACAGCCTTAGAGGAACTGATTGCATATCTCGACTCCAACCCTAAGGCTGGCATCATTGGGCCACGTATCCTGAATTGGGATACAACACATCAATCAAGTGGGGCCGGACTCTCACTTTGGACTGGAAATACGCCACTTCTTTCTTCTCGAGAAACGAGCACCCCTTACGAGGTACCTATGGTTTCTGGATGCGCACTCATGGTGCGTAATCAAGTTCTTCAGAGAGTTGGGGGACTTTGGCAAGATTACATTGCCTACTATGAAGAGACCGAGCTTTGCCTTCGCACGAAACAGGCAGGCTATGACGTCATGCTCGTACCCACTACAACAGTCCGCCATAAGGGTGGAGCGGGCGGCACCACGAGCGCCGTGAGCGAGTACTTCTTGGCGCGTAACCGTATTCTATTTCTTCGCCGTAATGGAACCTCACTCCAGCAATTCATTGCAATACCGTACTCACTTCTCATCTATGCGAGCATTCGTGGAGTGCGCTGTCTTTTGCATGGAAGGAATGGGAATATCACCAAGTTGTGGAGTGGCCTCTCTTCTGGCCTTCATCAAGCAATTACATCATAAAAACGAGCATGTTTACACTAAAGATTCTTGACCTTGGTTGCGGCACTGGCGTAAATATGACAAACCTACAACGTAGAGGCCAAGTTTATGGACTTGACCTTAGTAAAGAAAATATAGAAATTGCTAAAATAAAATTCCCCCAGGGAGTCTTTCTTAGCCACGACGCCACACAACCCTTGCCGTATGACGACGGGTTCTTCGACGAAGTACACTGCTACGATGTTCTCGAACATGTGGATGATCTTCCTGCGACCACAAAGGAGATTGCACGGGTCTTAAAGCAGGGCGGTAAACTCGTTATCGAAGTACCAAATGCTAAATCTGAGGACATACTGAAGAAGATTCGTCCCCAGTACTGGGGTGAGATTCACCATGTGCGTAGCTTTACTCCACAGACCATGGCCACACTATGGAACTCACTCAATATGACCTTAGTCCAGACAAAAAAGCTAAAAGGCGTCGAGCATATATTTCTTTCATTTATTTTTTCGCGAGGTGTAGGAATTACCGACCAGAATGGGAGTGGAAAAAAACAGTGGACTGTACAGCTAGCACGAATTACCTACCTCTTTACAGAAGATGTTTGGAAGCGCCACGACCACTGGAGCGTACTTGCAACCCCAACAGCGCTAATAGGTAAGCTCTTCAGCCTTCTCTTCCCCAAGACCTACCACTACGAGTTCAGAAAGAACTAAGGGGTAGTTTCTATTTTTCCTTAATATCTTCAAGGGCAAGATCTCTGATTGTTTTCTCAAGCGTTTTTCGCACTCGGTCCACTTCAACGTACGTACGAAATGCAATAAGAAGCACCAACATAAATCCAAGAATGGTGAAGAAATCTAGCGGCCGGAATGTCCCAAGGTCTCCTGCAAGTAAGGCTATCTGCCGCGGGAATAAAGTAGTAATAGCAAAAGTAATCCAAACTGCTTCCCATGCCAAGAATTCTCTTAACGTAAACTCACGTTTCTTCCACTGCACATAGGTAAAATACCCTTGTGCCAAAGCAAAAATTAATGCGATAACCTGTATTCCCGATACCATGGCAGGGCCCATTTAAGCATTGTGTTGATAATCTTCAGCCCATCTTGCACGGTCATTCCCTTATGGCCGTCGAGATAGATGGTCTCAATTGGCACTTCGGTAAAAGGAATACCCGCAAGGGCTGCACGGATCGACATCTCTACCTCCATTTCGTAGTTGGTAGCCGCCCATCTGAGTACACTATAGCTGGAAGTACGAAAAGCACGAAACCCAGAGATGCTATCTGAGGTACGAATTCTGAACAAAATGAAACCAAGTCCCCGTAATACATGGTTACCCAGGCGACGAACAAGTGGTGCCCCCTTTGCTTCTATGCGCGCACCAATAACGAGCTGCTGGCTCTCTGAATCAAGCAGGGGCTGAATCATACGAGGAATATCTGAGGCTTTATGCTGACCATCCGCATCAATCAGGACAATAATGTCTGCCTTCAACTTAACCGCAGCGTCACAACCCGTCTTCGCGGCACCCCCCTTTCCCAGGTTGGTACCGTGGCGCACTACGTGAACGGTCTCTACTTTGCGGGCTTCTTTTGAGGTAGCATCTCGTGAGCCGTCATCAACCACTACCGCGACTACTTCATGGCCCTTAATCGTACGCGGCAAACCTCGCAGAACCGGCTCGATGCGCGGCGCTTCATTGTAGGCAGGAATTACAACTGCAATCTTCATTATATTCAGAATGCCCGATTCTCTCTTGCAGGACAAGGCCAACAATGGTACGAACGGATAAAACAGAGGAGGAAAGTAGTGAATGTCAGCAGTACATATCTACGTAGTATGTGGCGGAGGAATTAACACCGCTATGCGTGCAGAAAAATGCGCAGAGGACCTAAAGAAAACACCTGAGCACAAGAACATAATTGTTGTCTGCTGCGGAAAGCCCTTAGTACCCAAAACCAGTATCACAGAAGCACAAGAGGCTGCAGGCATTATAAAAGCCTCGGGATGGGAAGGTAGGGTGCTCATTGAGGAGGAGTCGACCGATGCGTGGTCAAACTTTCATTATGCGGCAAAGCAGGTAGGTGCGAATGGCGTGTTAAGCATCAACTTTTATACGGCCCAATGGGCCTGTACCCGGTTTTGGATCCTGGCAAAGAAGCAGTGGAGCTGGGTAGCCTGCGTTAGTGCGCGTAGCACCGGCGAACCAAAGCCTGCGAAGTATGTCGTCCTCGAGCCAGTATTAACTGTGCTCAGTCGGCTAGGCATTGGCAAGTACATTCACCGCCTAACAAACCTTACTCGTCGTTAATCAAAAGCCGCCCTCCCTGGGCGGCTTAAAACTTACATCTTTTTATACACATCTCGGCGATGTCCGATTTTCAGAATAATAATGATAACGATTTCAGCCTGAACTTCATAAATCACCCGGTAGTCTCCCTGACGGAATCGGTAGAGACGCGCCAGACCGTGTAGCTTCACTGCACCATGAGGAAATGGGTTATCAGCAAGTGAGAGGATCTTCTGCACAATACTTACTCGTATGTCCTTTGGTAGGCCCCGGAGCTCTTTCTCCACCGACCCCACATACTGAATCTGGTACTGCATACCTAGAGCAGGCCGTCGGCCTCAAACTGAGCAACAAGTGTGGCAAACGGGAGCGCTGTCTCTTGTGACTTGCGTGAAAATGCATCTTCAATATCTTCAGCGTCTTCGAGCAGCTGGGCCGTAAGTGCTTGCTCGATAAAAAGCGAGAGACTCTCGCCCGCTTCTGCGGAACGAACCTTGAGGGCGTGGAAGATACTATCGTTTAGGGTAATGGTTGTGCGCATATATACATTTTATCATCTTTATGTTTGTTCATCAATAATCTAGAGTTACCGGCAATTTCGTGGAGGTTTTGGTTCTCGTGTTCGGCTGTTTAAGTACCAGTTTACGAGTACCTGCTGATGGCCTTGACTCAGTCCGCGGT